>NZ_JARJDD010000019.1:0-118487 GCF_029269935.1 Gordonia sp. N1V | reverse complement strand
GGTGACCTTGCCCACCAACTCTGGGTCGGTGGAGAACCGAAACGACTCGGCCTTGAACGGTTTGATCCCATACGCTCGCCATGCTCGGGCGACCGAGGCGTCGGAGATTTTCAGCTTCTTCGCCAGCAGCCGAGTCGACCAGTGCGTCACCCCAAGGCTTTTCGGCGGTGGCGTGAGCGTGGCGACGATGATCGCATCCCTATCGAGCCGCCGCGGCCGCCCGGAGCGTGCACGATCAGTCAGGCCGGCCAGACCGCGCTCAAGGTAACGTTCGCGCCACGCGATCACCGTCGTCGGCGACGCGTCTACCAACTCCGCGATCCGCCGATTCGCCACACCATCAGCAGCAAGCAGCATCATCCGCGCCCGCTTCGCCGCCGACGCCTGCACCGTGCCCGAGCGAGTCCACGACTCCAGCACCTCACGATCACCATCACCCAACATCAACGCCGCAGCAGGACGATTCGCCATACCCCATTATCGCAGCAAACCAACCGTTCAAGCAATTACGACGCGCGCCACTAGCGCCGGACGGCGTCGGGATTTCGCCCACGCTGAGTGAAAATTGACACCCTCGGACGTGATAGGCCACCCTTGGTGCAGGTCATGAGTGCCAGTGACAAGCCCCGGCTCGCTGGTCGGCAACCCTCCTCCGCGGTGGGGTGCTCCGGGTGACGACCTGGCCGTGTACCACCCGGACACGGCAAGCGTGGATTCCCAAGGAGATTCTTCGATGACTGCTGTCGTCACCCCCGCATCGATCGCCGCCACCGTGGGCGCAGATCCGTCGTCCCTCGAGCCGCTCGCCGAGGTCGTCGGCGCAGGGCAACAGGTGCCGCTCGTCGACGGGAGCGAGGTGGCCTACGCCAACCTCGACTATGCGGCGAGCGCCCCCGCCCTGACCGCGGTTGCCGACGCCGTCGCCGCGTCGCTGCACCAGTACGCCAGCGTCCACCGCGGCGCCGGCCATCTGTCCCAGGTCACCACCCGTCGCTACGAGCAGTGCCGGGAGACGGTGCGGCGCTTCGTGCGTGGGCGTGCCGACGACACCGTCGTGTTCACCCGCAACACCACCGACGCGATCAATCTGGCGGCCCACTGCACCCCTGGCGACGTCGTGGTCCTCGACATCGAGCACCACGCCAACCTGCTGCCGTGGGTCTCGCGCGACTCCGGGACGGCCCGCATCGTGACCGCGCGCCCGGGCATCGAGGACACCCTCGTCGCACTCGAATGCGAACTCGCGGCGGCGCCCGCGGCGTTGCTCGCGGTGACCGCGGCCTCCAACGTCACCGGGGAGGTCCTGCCGATCGGACGCATCGCCGCCATCGCGCACCGACACGGCGCGCGCATCCTCGTCGACGCAGCCCAGCTCGTCGCCCACCGGCCGGTGTCGATGGTCAGCCACGGTATCGACTACCTGGTGTTCTCCGGCCACAAGGTCTACGCGCCGTTCGGCGCGGGAGTGCTCATCGGACGGTCGGATTGGCTCGACGCCGCCGACCCCTACCTCGCCGGCGGTGGGGCGTCGGCGCAGGTCAGCGTCGTCGACGGCCCCGACGAGAACTGCGCGGCCACCGCCTGGCACACCGGTGCCGCGCGACATGAAGCAGGGTCGCCGAATGTCTTGGGCGCCATCGCCATCGCTGCCGCCTGCGAGGCGATCACCGAGATCGGCTTCGAGGCGATCGGCCTGCACGAGCACGAATTGCGCTGCCGCCTCGACGACGGGCTCGCGCGGATCGACGGCGTCGAGGAACTACGCATCTTCGACGACATCACCGATCGCGTCGGGATCGCCGGGTTCGGCGTCGACGGCATTGCGCCGCGCGCCGTCGCCGAATATCTCAGTGACGAACACGGCATCGGCGTGCGCGACGGAAAGTTCTGCGCCCACCCGATCCTCAATCGCCTCGGCCACCCCGACGGCGCGGTGCGCGCGAGCTTCGGCCTCGGCACCGGGGCCGCCGACATCGACCGCTTGATCAACGCTCTGGCACAACTGATCTCGACCTCACCCGGAGGGGCCCCGGCATGACCATCGAACTCGATCGCATCAGTATCGGACGCCCGTCGCTGCGGGTCGCGCTCGCCGACGACGTTCCCGCCGAGTCGTCGGCGATCGTCGTCCGTCGACCCACGCTGCGTGACGCCCAGCGGGCCCGCTCACTGCTGCGGGCCGGCACCCGTGACACCGCGAACTTCTCGGTCGCGCTCGAGGTGGAGGTGGCGATCGCTCCGAGCGCCGCATCGGCGCGGGCGGCGGTCGCACACATCCCGGACGACATCGACGGCGGCACCGTGCGCTATGTGGGCACGCCGAGCGGTCTGGTGACCCTCATCCGCGACATCTACGCGGCCGAGGTCGCCGACGCGGTCATCCTCGTCTCACTCGACGGCTCGGCCACGCGGCACCGCGTGCGCGAGCTGGTGTTGCCGTCGTTCGCGGAGCGACGCGCGGCCTGACATCCCGGGGACCAGGCGTGCTCAGGCCTCGCCGCGCTCCCACTGCTCGACGAGCTCGGTCTGCGCCTCGTCGGTCAGCAGGCCGTACAGCTTGAGGCGGGCCATGCCGCCATCGGGGAAGACGTCGATGCGCGCCTCGGTCATCGGGCGGTCGAGATCGATGACGAACCGGTGCCGGGTGTCGGGCTGTAAGTCGGTGCGGCTCAACACCTCGAACCACTCGCCGTCCTCGCCGTCGCGGCCGCGGACCGTCGCCGCGCCGGGTGCGTTTCCCAGGAAGTAGCTGGTGTCGAGTTCGACGAGACTCACCCGGCCCTGCCCGGCCAGGCGCACCTGCACCCAGTCGTTGCCGTCGTCGCGCCGACGCGAGGTCTCCCACCCCTCGCCCATGTGCCGTGCACGGCCGGGCATGAGCAGGTTGTTGGGCGAGCTGTAGAACATGTTGGAGCAGGCCGTGATCAGGCCACCGTTCTCCAAGGCGGCCAGGTCGAAGTGGCCGTAACGGAAGAAGTGGGGGTTGGGTACGCCGCGCCCGTGGACCCGGAATCGGGCCACACCGCCGTCGGGATGCATCGTCAGACGCACGTGGGTGAAGCGGTCCTTCGCGTCGACCCGGAACGGATTACGGGTGTCGCCGTCGACGGGGCTCTTCTCGACGATGGTGACCCACTCGGTGTCGGTCAGCAGTTCGTCGACGGAGACGACGCCCTCCTTGGCGGCGGCCTCGACGGAGATGAACGGCGGATAGTTGCCCTTGAACCACGCGGTGTCGATGACGACGCCGTAGATCACGCCCGGCGCGCCGAGCCGGACGATCGCCTGATCGACTCCCGCCTCCCGCCTCCGTCGTGTCTCCCAGCCGTCGTAGATCTGACCCTTGTGACCGAACGTCGCGGGCTGATACTGCGCCGGGGGCGTCTTGATCAGGTTCTGTGCCTCCGCGAAGAGGTCGTCGTTGGTCCACACGACGGCGCCGCCCAGGTCCCGTAAGGCCAGGTCAGGCATGGACGTGAAGTGCGGACGGTTACCCGATGACGTCGGTGGGGGTACAGGGGTCACGACCGTCGATCCTAATGGGATTTGCCATGACGACGAACTCGAGCGCATACTTGCAGCCGCCAACTACATGCAGCCAACAACTAGTTGTGGTCGGCAAGGAAAACGGACATCGTCATCGATCGGGGTATCAGCATGCTCGAAGATCGCGACATCGATCAGCTCTTCGACACACTCGCGCGCTACGTCCGTATCCGCGACCGCGCGGTCCACACGACCTTCCGTACGCCCGACGGTGAGTTCGAGACGGCGGCCTTCAAAGGCCTGTTCCATCTGGCCAAACGCCCGATGCGCTCGCGAGAGCTGGCCGCGGAACTCGGCGCCGATCCGTCGACGGTCAGCAGGCACGTCAGTCAACTCGTCGACCTCGGCCTCATCCGACGCGAAGCCGACCCGCACGACGGGCGCGCGACGCTGCTCGTCGTCACCGACGCCGGACGTGACCGCGTCGAGTCGATGCGCGCGGGCCGCCGCTCGGCGGTGAACTCCGCGATGAGCGAGTGGTCTGCCGACGAAATGGCGACCCTGGTAACCCTTCTCACCCGCTTCGTCGACGCCGCCGAGACCCTGGTCCCGCCCGCGTGCGAACGCCGGCCATCCGAGACGGCACCGGCGTCCGAATCACCACGTATCCCCCCAGCCCCTACGACCACGAGGAACTCATGACCAACGACAACGTCACCACCTCTGCGGTGAGTCCCCCGGAGGAGCACGCCGGAGCGGGACTCTCGCACCGGCAGATCCTGACGGTGCTGACCGGCCTGATGCTCGGCATGTTCCTCGCGGCGCTCGACCAGACGATCGTCTCGACCGCGATCCGCACGATCGCCGACGATCTGCAGGGCTACGACATGCAGGCCTGGGTCACGACGGCCTACCTGGTCACCTCGACCATCGTCACACCGCTCTACGGCAAGCTCTCCGACCTCTACGGGCGTAAGCCGTTCTTCCTGCTGGCCATCTCGATCTTCGTGATCGGTTCGCTGGCCTGCAGTATGGCGACCTCGATGTACGAGCTCGCGGCGTTCCGCGCCTTCCAGGGTCTCGGTGCCGGCGGCCTGTTCACCTTGGCGCTGACGACCATCGGCGACATCGTCCCGCCCCGCGAACGTGCCAAGTACCAGGGCTACTTCCTGGCCGTGTTCGGTACCTCCAGTGTGCTGGGACCGGTGCTCGGCGGACTGTTCGCCGGGCAGTCCTCGATCCTCTGGGTCTCCGGGTGGCGCTGGGTGTTCCTGGTCAATGTGCCGATCGGCATCCTTGCCCTCGCCGTGGTCTACCGGGTCCTCAACTACGACCAGAACAAGGGCGTCGGTGGCCGCACCGACTACTGGGGAGCCACCGCGCTGGCGGTGACCGTCGCACCGCTGCTGATCGTCGCCGAACAGGGCCGCGAATGGGGATGGCTGTCGGGCTGGTCCTGGCTGTGCTACATCGTCGGCGCGGTCGGGCTCGCGGTGTTCGTGTTCATCGAGCACCTGATGGGCGATGACGCGTTGATCCCGTTGCGCGTCTTCAAGAATCGCGTCTTCGCGCAGGGCATCGTCGTCTCGATGGTCGTCGGCGCGGTGATGTTCGGCGGCATCTCGATGCTGCCGCAGTACTTCCAGGTGCTGCGCGGGTCGAGCCCGATGGTCGCGGGCCTGCAGATGCTGCCGATGGTGCTCGGGCTGATGACCGGGTCGGTGCTGTCGGGTCAGCTGATCTCGCGGACCGGACGGTACAAGATCTTCACCATCCTGGGTTCGGTCCTGATCACGGTGATGATGTTCATGCTGCACACGGTCGGACTGTCGACGCCGGTGTGGCTGGTCATGATCTACGCGTTCTTCCTCGGCTTCGGGCTCGGTAACCTCATGCAGCCGATCACCCTGGCCATGCAGAACATCCTGCCGCCCAAGGACATGGGACTGTCGACGGGTACCGCGACCTTCTTCCGGCAGATCGGTGCGACGCTCGGTGTGGCCGTGTTCTTCTCGATGCTGTTCAGCTTGATGGGCCCCAACATCAAGGACGAGATGGTCACCGCGGCGGCGGCTCCGCAGTACCGCACCGCGGTGATGACCGCCGCGTCGAGTCCGGACCCGCAGGTCAGCGGATTCGCCAAGGGTCTCATCAGTGCGGCGCAGAATCCGGGTGCCGGGGGTGGCTCGGCATCGGAGAGCGTGATGTCGGATACCTCGGTGATCAGCAAGCTCCCCACCGAGCTGGCCCAACCGATCAAACAGGGCTTCGCCAACTCGATGGACCGCGTGTTCCTGACGGTCTCGATCATCTCGTTGCTCGCGATCATAGGCACCGTCACGTGGAAGGAATTGCCGCTGCGCAGGGGCAAACCGCTCGGCGACCCGGAGTCGACCGGCCCCGCGCAGTAGACACCGGCTCGGCCCCCGGCGTGAGAAGAAACGGCGCCCGCCCCCGCGATCGGGGGACGGGCGCCGTTCTCGTGCTCGAAAGCCAGCGTCAGCCGCGCGAGGGCTCGTTGGCGTCGTGTGGCTGCTTATCGAGACGCTCGATGGCCTGCTGCGCCACCTTCTCCGCCTCGGCGGTACCGACCCAACCGCCCGGGTTCACGTGCTTGCCGGGCTCGAGGTCCTTGTAGTGCTCGAAGAAGTGCGCGATCGCCTTGAGCTCGTACTCGGGGACGTCACCGATGTCCTGGATGTGATCCCAGCGCACGTCCTTGGCCGGGACGCACAGCAGCTTGTCGTCACCACCGGCCTCGTCGGTCATGGTGTACATGCCGACGATCCGGGCCCGGACGATCACACCGGGGTACACCGACTCCGGCAGCAGGACGAGGGCGTCGAGCGGGTCGCCGTCCTCGCCGAGCGTGTTGTCGATGTAGCCGTAATCGGCGGGGTAACCGAACGCGGTGTAGAGGTAGCGGTCGAGATAGATCTTGCCCGTCTCGTGGTCCACCTCGTACTTGTTGCGGCTTCCCTTGGGGATCTCGATGGTCACATCGAATTCCACGCGTCCTCCTTGATCGTGGCACTGTCGTTGGGGTGAGCGCGGCCGCCGCTGCCCGAAACGCCGGATGCAGGTATCGGCTCATCGTGCGAGTCGGCGGCGCGAATCGCCTCAACGATACTGTTAGGTCCACATGAAGGAACGTCGAGACCCGGAGGTTGTGTGGGTGCACATCACGGAAGCGCCGCGGTGAACCGGCCGCGGACGCGTCGTCGGCGCCTCATCTGGTCGTTGCTCTCGATCGCTCTGGTCGCCGTCATCGCGGTCGGCGGGGTGTTCACCTACCTGCAGCTGACCAAACCCGACCCACTTCCGCCGGGCACCCCCGACCGGCCCGCGCCGATCGCCTTCACGCCCGCCATCGACCCGGTGTCGGCGACCGCGCCCGAACCGACCGCGGTCGGCGTCCGGCGAGCCATCGCCGCGTCGCTCAAAGCGCCCGCACTGGGCACCCTCACCGGCCAGATCAGCGACGCGCTGACCGGGACGGTGCTGTGGTCGCAGGGCGCCGACCAGCCGCGCACCCCGGCGTCGAACGCGAAAATCCTCACCGCGGCGGCGGTGCTGCTCGCCCTGCCCCACGATCAGCGCATCACCACCACCGTGCTCGCCGGGCCCGACGGGCAGGTCATCCTCAAGGGCGCGGGGGACCCGACGCTCAGCGCCCAGCCGCCCGGGGTCGACACCTTCTACACCAACCCGGCCCGGATCTCGCAGCTCGCCGACCAGATCAAGAACTCCGGGGTCGACGTGCGGTCGGTGGCCGTGGACGTCAGCGCGTACACGGGACCGTCGATGGACCCGACGTGGGATCGCGCCGACATCGCCGGCGGCGACATCACCCCGATCCAGCCGCTCATGGTCGACGGCGGCCGCACCGCGCGACCGCTCGACGAGTACTCGCCGCGCGTCGCCGACCCGGCGGTCACCGCAGGCAAGGCGCTCGCCACGGCCCTCGGGGTGTCGACCGACGTCACCGAGACGACCGCGCCGGCGGGTGCGCAGACCCTCGCGAAGGTGTCCTCGGCCCCGTTGCTCACCCGCGTCGACGACATGAACCGCTTCTCCGACAACGTGATGGCCGAGGCGCTATCCATCGAGTTGTCGGTGTCCCAGGGTGGTCCGGCCACCTTGTCCGGAGGCGCCGCAGCGGTGGTGAAAACGTTGCGGGACAACGGTTTCGACACCTCCGGGGTGACCCTGCACGATTCGTCGGGGCTCTCGTATCAGAACAAGATCCCGGCCGCATTCCTCGACACCCTGATGGGCGCCATCAGCGGTCCCGACGATTCGAACAGCCCCAATGGTGCCCGCAACGCCAAACTACGCCCGATCCTCGAGGGCCTGCCGATCGCCGGTGGCACCGGGACCCTCGCCGACCGCTTCGACGAACCGGACAACCCGGCAGCGGGCTGGGTGCGGGCCAAGACCGGAACTCTGACCGGCGTCAGTTCGTTGACCGGCATAGTGCAAACCGTCGATGGGCGGGTGTTGTCGTTCGCGTTGATGTCGGGGGGAACCTCCCCGGCCGACGCCCGCCCGGCACTCGACGCCATCCCCGGCGACCTGAGGGAGTGCGGATGTCGATAGATCACGCAGACCACGATCTGGAGTCGGTCGGCGCCAAGATCGACTGGGGCCTCGCGTCCACGGTGGGTAAGAAACTCTCGCGGCCCGGCCCGAAGATGACCGACTACACGCGGATGGCCGCCCGGGTCGAACTCGCCGACGCCGCGGTGCGCGCCGAGGCGCCGGTCCGCGAGGTCACCGGTCTCGCCGACGGCCTCGCGGTGCCCGCGGCACGCGTGCTCGAACGCGACGAATGGATCGACGCCGCAGGGCAATCCATGCGATCGATGCTCTCGGGGCCAGGTGGCGCCGACGACTCACCCGGTCTGAGCGGGCGCATCGGCGGGCTGCAGGCCTCGGGTCTGCTGGCCTTCCTCTCCACCGCGATCCTCGGACAGTACGACCCGTTCTCGCCGCCGGAGGAGTCGGTGTCGGGGACCGCCGACGACCCGGGTGTGTTGATGCTGGTGCTGCCCAACATCGTCGGCGTCGAGCGGACGCTGAAGGTGGTCCCGTCGGACTTCCGGCTCTGGGTGTGTCTGCACGAGGTGACCCACCGGGTGCAGTTCTCGGCCAACCCGTGGTTGCGGCAGTACATGCTCGACAACATCGAGGTGCTGACCTCCGACGCCGGCGAGTCGATCTCCGACGTCGTCGAACGCATCACCGGCGCGCTCAAGGGCGGCAAGCCCCGGGAGAAGGGCGTGATCGGTGCGATGCAGTTGCTGCAGACGCCCGAACAGTACGACGCCTTCAATCGGATGCTGATGCTCGGCACCCTGCTCGAAGGCCACGCCGATCACGTGATGGACGCCGTCGGCCCGGCGCAGGTACCCACCGTGGCGTCGATCCGCGCGGCGTTCGACAAGCGGCGCACGGGACCGAAGAATCCGGTGCAACGCATCATCCGTGCCCTCATCGGTATGGATGCCAAACTGGCCCAATACATTCGGGGTAAGGCATTCGTCGACGAGGTGGTCTCGACGGTGGGCATGGAGCGCTTCAACACGATCTGGACCTCGCCGGAGACGATGCCGCTGCCCGCCGAGATCGACGAACCGGCGAAATGGATAGCGCGGGTGCTCTGACCCGGGCGGTCGAGCGATTCGCCGCCGACCACCTCGACGGCCACCGGCAGGTCTGCGTCGGACTCTCCGGCGGTCCGGATTCGCTGGCGCTGACCGCGGCCGCCGTGCGCGCCGGGTTCGAGGTTCGTGCGCTCGTCGTCGATCACCGGCTCCAGCATGGGTCGGCGCATGTCGCCGACGCCGCGGCCGTGGCGGCGCGCGGGCTCGGTGCCCGCGCGCAGGTGATCGAGGTGAGTGTCGGCACCGCGGGTGGGATGGAGGCAGCGGCCCGGACGGCCCGCTACGCGGCACTCGAGGAGGCCCGGGACGGATGGCCGGTGCTGCTCGGCCACACCGCCGACGATCAGGCCGAGACAGTTCTGCTCGGACTGGCACGCGGCTCGGGCGCGCGTTCGATCGCCGGGATGCAGGCATGGTCGGCGCCGTGGGGAAGGCCCTTCCTGGGTGTCCGGCGTGCGCAGACCGTCGGTGCCTGCACCGAACTCGGGCTCGCTCCGCATGCCGACGCGCACAACCGTGATCCCCGGTTCACCCGGGTGCGTCTGCGTTCGGAGGTCCTGCCGCTCCTCGACGACGTCGTCCACGGCGGTGTCGTCGAGGCGCTGTGCCGCACGGCCGATGCGTTACGCGCCGACACCGACGCCCTCGACGCGCTCGCCGAGGAGTATCACCGTGCCGCCCGCACCGACGCGGGCCTGGCGATCGAGCGGGTGCGAGATCTCGCCGCCGCGGTGCGGACCAGGGTGATCCGGCGGTGGCTTCTCGACGTCGGGGCCACCGAGCCGACGAGCCGGGTGATCGGTGCCGTGGACGCGTTCGTCGTCGATTGGCACGGTCAGGGCGGTGTCGCCGTCGGCGGCGATGGCGGGTCCCGACGTGAGGTCGCCCGGGTCGGCGACGTACTCACGGTGCGGGACTCACCGCGCTGACGTCGCCGGACCCGGGCGTGCGGGGTTGGACCGGCTCACTTCTGGGGTGAGCTGGTCCGGGGTGGGACGAACGGGGAGTTGATGGTCTGCAGGTACTGGATTCCCGCGACGACGAGGGTGCCGCCACCGCCGACGATCGTGCCCGCGACACCGCCGAGACCCGCTGCGGGGACGACGGCCACCAGGCAGCCGATGACCGCGGCGGCCAGTCCGATCGCGCAACCGATGACGCCGCCGACGATCGCGCCGATGATGGTGCCCACCAGTGTCCCGATCGTGGTGCCTGCGCCGAGGATTTGCATGAATTGCGCCAATGCCTGATTGTCGCGTTCCTGCCGGGTCGTCGGCGCGTCGACGAGTTGCTTTCCTGCGGCGGCGCGAACGGGTTCCACCAATTGTGGATCGATTGATCGTGAGTCGGCCACGCGGTGTGACGGAATGAGTGTCACCGAATTGCCGGAAATCTGCGCCGCAATCGGGTACTCCCGGTCCTCGAGGCGGTAGCTCAACGGCATTTGGAAAACCGCCGAACCGGCATTGTCGACGATTGCCAGAGAGTTCTGGCCACGCTTGAATGTGCCGTGTTGCAACGTCAGGGTGAGCGACGTGCTGGTGCTCGACAGCGTGTAGCCCACCGGGGTCGGCGGCGCTGCATTGGCCGGGGTCCCACGCGAAATCAACACCAGTGCAAGGGAAATCGCGACCAGGAGGATGATGCTGCGGTGCCGGGATCGGCCGCTCGGGCTCCTGTGGTCGGTCGGTGGTGGCGATGAGGTGTGCATGGGGTGTCCATTCGGCGGGTCGGTCCGATCCGGGCGACGAAGAATGCCGAGTGGGGCAAACGTGGACGTCATCGTCCGGGCGGAATGATGGAATCCGGACATTGCCGGGGCATGTCCGGGATTTCGGTGCACTGGTTTTCTTACTGCTTTGGAGATTGTTCAACTTGAATGCGTCAGAAGTCCAAAAAATCGCGTGAGATGTGACCGCTGTGGCGTCGCGTTATCGAGTTGTGATGTTATGTCGTCAAACGGCGGACAAAATGCACGCCCTTGCCTTTCTTCCTTGACGCCCGACGGCGCTCGCCGACGTCGGATCCATCCCGGGCGTCGGGCATGACAAGCTAGAGGCCGTGGCGAACGAGATCGAACACCATTACGGCGACGACATCGAAGCGGTGCTGATCACCGAGGAACAGATCAAACAGCGCACCGCCGAGCTGGCCGAGTCGGTTGCCTCGCGCTACGCCGGTATCGAGGACGATCTCGTCCTCATCGGTGTGCTCAAGGGCGCGATCATGTTCATGACCGACTTCGCGCGGGCGTTGCCCATTCCGTCGCAGATGGAGTTCATGGCGGTATCGAGCTACGGCTCGGCGACGTCGTCGTCGGGTGTCGTCCGCATTCTCAAGGACCTCGACCGCGACATCGCCGGGCGCGACGTCCTGATCGTGGAGGACATCATCGACTCCGGGCTCACCTTGTCGTGGCTGATGAAGAGCCTGGCGACCCGCTCGCCGAAGTCGTTGGAGGTGTGCACGCTGCTCCGCAAGCCCGAGGCGGTTCGCTCGCCGGTCGACGTCGCCGAGGTCGGTTTCGACATCCCCAACGAGTTCGTCGTCGGGTACGGCCTCGACTACGCCGAGCGTTATCGCGACCTGCCGTTCATCGGTCGGCTGCGCCCGAGCGTGTACCAGGGCTGAGCCGGCGAGGAGCGCAGCGACAAAGCCCCCACAACGTGCGTGCGCCGCGCCGCGATGAGGAGGAGCCGGCGAGGAGCGCAGCGACAATGCCGGAGACGACGAAGAGCGGTGCCGAGAGGCGCACGCACCCGCGACGCCGGAGGCGGCGCCAACAAACAGGGAACGGTTTTACCTGCGCGATCGTTGACCGGTAGCCTTATCACAACGATCACGGTCGATGCTCGGCGTGCGTCTGCACGATTTGTCCGCGTCAACTCGGCTTGTTGTGGTCACGAATCGATGGGAAGGACCAACGGGACCGGTCGGGTGTCACCACCGCCGACCAACCCCTCACTGGCATGAACCGCAAGACAGTCTTCCGCAATCTCGCCATCGTGGCGGTCATCGTGCTCGCCTTCTGGGGCTGGAGCGTCTGGCGCGACAATGATCGCGACTACACGGCCGTCGACACCTCGGTCGCGTTGACGCAGCTCAACACGAAGAACACCAAGTCGATTCAGATCGACGACCGTGAGCAGCAGCTGCGTATCGAGACCAACACGCCGGTCAAGGTCGGCGATGACGAGTCGACCAAGATCTCGACGAAGTATCCCTCGGCGGCGAGTGAGGAGATCTTCAACGACGTCAAGGCGACCGGTGCGCCGTATCAGACGAATGTCAACGAGCAGTCGGTGTTCTGGCAGATCATGATCTTCCTGCTGCCGATGTTGTTGCTGTTCGGTTTGTTCTTCTTCGTGATGAGTCGCATGCAGGGTGGTGGTCGTGGCGGCGTGATGGGCTTCGGCAAGTCGCGCGCCAAGCAGCTCACCAAGGACATGCCGAAGACCACGTTCTCCGATGTCGCCGGCGCGGATGAGGCGGTCGAGGAGCTCTACGAGATCAAGGACTTCTTGCAGAATCCGACGCGCTATCAGGCGCTCGGCGCGAAGATCCCCAAGGGCGTGTTGCTCTACGGTCCGCCCGGTACCGGTAAGACGTTGTTGGCTCGCGCGGTCGCCGGTGAGGCCGGGGTGCCGTTCTTCACGATCTCGGGTTCGGATTTCGTCGAGATGTTCGTCGGTGTCGGTGCCTCCCGTGTGCGTGACCTGTTCGAGCAGGCCAAGAACAACAGTCCGTGCATCATTTTCGTCGACGAGATCGATGCGGTCGGGCGTCAGCGTGGTGCGGGTCTCGGCGGTGGTCACGACGAGCGCGAGCAGACTCTCAACCAGCTGCTCGTCGAGATGGATGGCTTCGGGGACCGGCAGGGCATCATCCTGATCGCGGCCACCAACCGTCCCGACATCCTCGATCCGGCGTTGCTGCGTCCGGGTCGTTTCGACCGGCAGATCCCGGTCGGCAATCCCGACATGGCCGGGCGCCGGGCGATCCTGCGCGTGCACGCCAAGGGCAAGCCGATCGATTCCGACGCCGATCTCGACGGTCTGGCCAAGCGGACCCCGGGCATGTCCGGTGCCGATCTGGCCAACGTGGTCAACGAGGCGGCGTTGCTGGCCGCTCGTGAGAACAAGCACACGATCACCGCGGAGATGCTCGAGGAGGCCGTCGACCGTGTGATCGGCGGGCCGCGTCGTAAGAGCCGCATCATCAGTGAGCACGAGAAGAAGGTCGTCGCCTACCACGAGGGCGGCCACACGTTGGCCGCGTGGGCGATGCCGGATCTCGACCCGATCTACAAGGTGACCATCCTGGCCCGTGGACGCACCGGCGGTCATGCGCTGGCCGTACCCGAGCAGGACAAGGACATCATGACCCGCTCGGAGATGATCGCCCGCCTGGTGATGGCGATGGGTGGTCGTGCCGCCGAGGAGTTGGTGTTCCACGAGCCGACGACGGGCGCGTCGTCCGACATCGATCAGGCGACGAAGATCGCGCGGGCGATGGTCACCGAATACGGTATGAGCGCCAAGCTCGGTGCGGTCCGGTACGGGCAGGAGCAGGGTGATCCGTTCCTCGGCCGTTCGATGGGCAACCAGACCGACTACTCCGCGGGGGTTGCCGGCGAGATCGACGAGGAGGTGCGCCGGCTGATCGAGGCTGCGCACACCGAGGCGTGGGCCATTCTCTCGGAGTACCGCGACACCCTCGATGTGCTCGCCAGCGAGTTGTTGGAGAAGGAGACACTGACGCGGAAGGATCTGGAGAAGATCTTCTCGCAGGTCGAGAAGCGGCCGCGGATCACCACGTTCAACGATTTCGGCGAGCGCACGCCGAGTGACAAGCCGCCGGTGAAGACGCCGGGTGAGCTCGCGATCGAGCGTGGTGAGCCCTGGCCGCCGCCGGAGCCGGTGAAGGTTCCCGAGCCGGTCGGCGCGGGTGGCCCTCCTGGAGGACAACCGGGGGCACCGGCGTATCCCCCGCAGGCGGCACCCGGGTATCCGCATCCGGGGCAGTTCCCGCCGCAGCAGAATCCGTATCCGCCCCAGTCATATCCACCGCAGTCGTATCCGCCCGAGTCCTATCCGCCCCAATACCCGCCGCAGGGGCAGCCCCAGCCGGGCCATCAGGCCGGGACGTGGCCCGATTACGGCGCCCCGCGTGATTGGTCGGCGCCCGGGTGGCCGCCGCGCGAGCAGGGCCCCGGGGTCAACGGCGGCACCGAGCCCAATGGCGCAAATGGCCCCAATGGCGCACATGGCTACGGGGGCAACGGGAATGGCCCGGGTGCCAACGGGCATTCCGGCCGGCCGGACGAGACCGGCAAAGACGTGAACGGTACCGGCGCCTGAGCCCGGTGGCGACTCGAGGCGATCGAAGGGGACGGATGTGACGACACTCGACCAACGGGGTCCGGATTCGGCTGCAGAACCGGTGCGGGAGTTTGATCAGGCGCGGGCCGAGGCCGCGGTGCGTGAACTGCTCCTCGCGATCGGCGAGGACCCGGATCGAGAAGGGTTGCGCCGCACCCCGACCCGTGTCGCCAACGCCTATCGCGAGATGTTCGCCGGGCTCTACACCGATCCGTCGGAAGTGCTCGCGACGACCTTCGACGAGGACCACGACGAGTTGGTGCTGGTCAAGGACATCCCGCTGTATTCGACGTGCGAACATCACCTCGTGTCCTTTCACGGGGTCGCGCACGTCGGTTACATCCCGGGCGTCAGCGGGCAGGTGACCGGTCTGTCCAAGCTGGCGCGACTGGTCGATCTGTACGCGAAACGTCCGCAGGTTCAGGAACGTCTCACCAGCCAGGTCGCCGATGCCCTTGTGCGACGGCTCAATCCGCGCGGCGTGATCGTCGTGATCGAGGCCGAGCACCTGTGCATGGCCATGCGTGGCATCCGCAAGCCGGGCGCGCGGACCACCACGTCGGCGGTGCGCGGTCTGTTCAAGACCAGTGCGGTCTCGCGGGGCGAAGCGCTCGACCTCATCACCCGGTGAGTCCCGCGCCGACCCAGGTGATGGGCATCATCAACGTCACCGCCGACTCGTTCTCCGACGGCGGCCGTTACCTGGATCTCGACGCCGCGCTCGCGCACGGACAACAACTGCTCGACGACGGCGCCGACCTCATCGACGTCGGCGGTGAATCCACCCGTCCCGGCGCCATTCGGGTCGATCCGGCGATCGAGACGGCGCGGGTCGCCCCGGTGATCTCCGCGCTCACCGATCTCGGGGCGACGGTTTCCGTCGACACCATGCGCGCCTCGGTCGCCGCGGCCGCGATCGAGGCGGGTGCGCGCATCGTCAACGACGTGTCCGGAGGCCGTGCCGACGCCGACATGGCCCGTGTGATGGCTGATGCCGGGCTGCCGTGGATCCTCATGCACTGGCGTCCGGCCGGGGACGACTCCGACGCCGGGCGCCGCTTCACTCACCGGGTCGACGACGTCGGCGGCTATCACGACGTCGTCGCCGAGGTCAGTCGCGAACTGCTCGGCCAGGTCGATGCCGCCGTCAGCGCGGGCGTCGACCCGGATCGGATCATCCTCGACCCGGGCCTGGGTTTCGCCAAGACCGCCGACCACAACTGGGCGCTGCTGCACGCGTTGCCGACGTTCGTCGGACTGGGTTTCCCGATCCTCGTCGGCGCGTCTCGTAAACGTTTCCTGGGCACGTTGTTGGCGGCCGGCGGCGCCGACCGGCCACCGGCCGGTCGGGACGTCGCCACCGCAGCGGTGTCGACCCTCGCCGCTGCCGGCGGGGCCTGGGGGGTGCGGGTCCATGACGTCGCCGCCAGCCGCGACGCGGTCCTCGTGGCCGCGGCCTGGCGAGCAGGTGGATGCGGTCGGGTACACGCCCACGTACAGGCAGGGGAGCGCTGATGGCCGATCGGATCGAGCTGAAGGGGCTGCGGGTCCGTGGCAATCATGGTGTCTTCGAGCATGAACGCCATGACGGTCAGCTCTTCATCGTCGACGCCACACTGTGGGCCGACCTGCGTTCCGCGGCAGCCAGCGACGACCTCGCCGACACCGTCGACTACGGTGCGCTGGCCCACCAGATCCATGCGATCGTCGCGGGCCCGGCGCGGAATCTGATCGAGACGGTCGGCGCGGAGATCGCCGACGCGGTGATGGCCGACGAGCGCATCCTGGCTTGCGAGATCGTCGTGCACAAGCCGTCGGCGCCGATCCCGTTGGCCTTCGACGACGTCGCGGTGGTCACCCGTCGGTCGCGGAAGTCGGTCAAGTGAGCACCGTCCCCGTCGGCCACAGCCGCGCGGTGCTGTCCGCGGGGTCCAACATCGGCGACTCGGTGGCCACCTTGGCGCTGGTGCCCGACGGGTTCGCCACCGCAGGCCCCGATATCCGCGTCGTCGCCGTGTCCGACGTGTACGCGACCGCGCCGTGGGGTGGGGTCGAGCAGGACGATTTCTGCAACATCACGCTGATCGTGGAGGGCAAACGGGAGCCGCACGAGTGGCTGCGGATCGGCGCCGACCTGGAGAATCGGGCGCACCGCACCCGCGAGGTGCGATGGGGACCCCGCACCCTCGACGTCGACGTCATCACGGTCGACACCGCCGACGGCACCGTCCACTCCGACGACCCCGACCTCACGCTGCCGCATCCGCGGGCCCATCAGCGCGCGTTCGTGCTGCTGCCCTGGCTGCAGATCGATCCCGACGCCGAACTCCTCACCGAGGCCGGGCCCCGGCGGGTCGCCGAGCTGGCCGCAGCCCTGCCCACCGACGAGCGCGACGGGGTACGCCGGACCGGGCCGCTGTCGAGGTCCGCACTGCGATGAGCGAGCCCTCCGCGCCCAAGAAGGACGACGACGAGCACCAGGGGATGGGACCCACCAAGCCCCTCGACCTGGTCCTCGTGGCCGTCATCGTCGGCGTCACCGCGTGGATTCTGGTGCGCTACAACTATTCCAGCGTCCCGCCGATCCCGGCGTTGGCCGGCATCGTGCTCTACGTCCTCGCCGTCATCGAGGCGGTCACCGGGTTCATCGTGCGGGCACGCGTCGAGGGCAAACAGGTCGGCCGGGCCCGCGGGCAGTTGCACCCGCTGACCGCAGCCCGGGTGGTCGCGCTGGCCAAGGCGTCGGCGATTCTCGGGGCGATCGCCACCGGGTTGTGGGGCGGGGTGCTTGTCTTCTTGCTCAATCAGACCGGTGTGAGCGCCGCCGAACACGACACGCCCGCCGCGGTCGTCGGCCTCATCGGGGGTGTGGTGCTCACCGTTGCCGCCCTCTGGCTCGAATACTGTTGCCGCGCGCCCGACGACCCCGACGACAATTCCGTCAACGGCAACGGTCACACGCGACCGGGCCCGGCCTGAGAAGTCCACGGCGACGCCGATGATTCCGGCGGCGCCACTCACGCCGCGCCATAGCGCATCGACGATTCGTGACTCTCCGCCGGGCTTGTACACCCAAAGACAGGTCAACGGGTAAGTTGCACAGATATGACGACCTCCACCGGCCGCTCCTCGGACCCCCGGCGCGCCGGCCGCTCGGTCGGCCAGTGGCTGCTGGGGCTGCTGATCGTGCTGGCCCTGGCGGCCAGCATCCTGATGATCTTCACCGACAACCTGTCGATCTCGGGCAGTCTCGCCGTCATCGCGGCGCTGTGGGCCGCGGTCATCGGCGCGATCCTGGTGACCCGATTCCGTAAGCAGGCCGAGACCGCCGAGGCCAAGAGCCGCGACCTGAGGCTCGTGTACGAACTCCAGCTCGAACGGGAGATCGCCGCGCGTCGTCAGTATGAGCTCGACGTCGAGACCACCATCCGCAAGGAGGTCGCCGCCGAATCCGGTGCCGAACTCGCCTCCCTCAAGGAACAGGTGATCTCGCTGCGCGCCAGCCTCGAACGGTTGCTCGGTGAAGCCCTCCCCGACGATCAGGTCGCGTTGCCCAACGAGAAGCTGCGCGAGCTCGCCTCCGGCCTCGGCGGCGGCGGGCTCGATCCCCACCAGTATTCCGCGCCCTACGGGAGTTCCGGGCGCGGTGACTCCGCCTTCGGCGGACATGGTGGCGCCTACGGCTCGCAGGGCTACGCGCCGGATCAGTACCGTCCGGAGGGCTTCGGCGCCGCCGATTTTCACGCCCCCGACGATGGTGTGGTCGCCGCACGCGATTTCGCCGAGACCGTTCCGGCCGCCGACGACGGCCGCCACGTGGAGCGCAAGGCCGACCCCAACGAGATGACCGAGGTCATCCCGATCGTCACCGACGACCCGCTGTCGGGACGCTTCGCCACGTCGACGGCCGATCATGCACAGGATTCCGCGACGTCGGAAGCCCCGGAACAACCCGGTCGCGACCAGGCGGGACGTGAACAGACCGGTCCCGAGCAGACGGCTCCCCAGCAGTCCGGTCACGACGCCGTCGATGAGCCCGCCGCGTTCGTCGATGACACCCCGACCGACGAATGGGATCGACCCGGCCCCGAGGTGTCCACGCCGGGCAGCGCCGCCGAGGCTGCCGGGGCCCGGACTGCCGATGCGTCCGGTCCGATCCCCGCGTGGTCGCGTGGTCGACACGAAACCGCAGGCGCAGCAACCACATTCGGTGGCGGGGGGCGTCGGCGACGCCCCGAGGAGCAGCCGGAGCCGGTGGCGGTCGAGGATCCCGTCGACGACGCCGACAGCGCGCATTCCAACGGGCTTCCGGTGTCGGAACTGCTCAAGCAACTCCGCGACACCGACGCCGCGGGCGGCGGCCGTCGCCGTCGCCGCGACTGATCGCGTCCCCCGTAACACCACCGCCTGTTGGCCGACCCCGTGCGGTGAGCCCCGTCACACGGGATGGATCCGGGCTGACGCCAACGCCTACCCTGACTCTGCAACGTCCGGTACCCGGCCGTCGCGGCTCCCCACACCCGCTGTGGACGCCGCCCGGCAGCCCTCGGGACTGGAACGACCCGGAGGACAGTGGTGACCTCGTCGAACGATGACGCCCGTGCGGCGTCTGCCGGCCTACCCAGGCCGGGCGGAGACGGGTATGCCCACCACAGCGCCGCGATCCCCGGGATCACCAACTTCCCCGCCCCCGCCCGACTGACCGTCGGCATCGTGTCCGCCGGACGAGTCGGCACGGCGCTCGGGGAAGCGCTCGAACGTGCCGGACACGTGGTCGGTGCCGTCGTCGCGCGTTCACCACAATCGCGCCGCCGGGTCGAGCAGCGGCTGCCGGAGTCGGCGATCCTCGACCTCGCCGACGTGGTGTCCCGATCCGAACTTCTCCTCATCTCGGTGCCCGATGCCGTCCTGCCGTCGGTGATCGCCGACATCGCCGCCACCGGCAGGTTGCGCCCGCGCACTCTGGTGGCCCACACCGCGGGGGCGCACGGCGTCGGCATCCTCGCCCCGCTGACCGCGTTGGGTGCGACCGGACTCGCGATCCACCCGGCGATGACCTTCGTCGGCACGGCCGACGACACCTCGCGGCTGACGCGGGCGTGCTTCGGGATCACCGCAGGTGATGAGGTCGGCGACGCGATCGCCGCGGCCCTCGTCATCGAGATGGGCGGTGAGCCGGTGCGGGTGGCCGAGGCCGACCGCACCCTGTATCACGCGGCGCTCGCCCACGGTGCCAACCATCTCGTCGCGCTCATCAACGATGCGGTGACCGCACTCAACCATGCGATCGCCGGTCCCGCCGGGACCGGGCAGTCGACCGCCACCGTCGACGGAAACCCGGTGCGCCTGGCCGAACGCATTCTCGGACCGCTGGTGACCGCGTCGCTGCACAACGTGCTCGACCTCGGTGCGTCGGCGTTGACGGGCCCGGTCGCACGCGGGGATGGCGCTGCCGTCGCCGCACACCTGGCCGCCTTGCGGGCACTGCCCGACGCCGATGCCGACAGTGCGGATAGCGACGGTGCAGATACCGATGGGGATTCGATCGCCGAGGCCTACCGTGTGCTGGCCCGCCGCGCCGCCCACCAGTCGGATGCGCCGCAGGCGGTCCTCGATGCCCTGAGGCCCAGATGAATCCTGAGGCCCAGATGAATACGGAGCAGCGATGAGTGCCCACGTGATCGCCGACGAGGCGAACCTCTTCACCCCCGGAACCCTGACGGTGCACCGTGATCCGGCAGCACTGCACCGGGTGAGCGCGGCACTGCGCAGCACCGGACGACGGGTCGCCCTGGTGCCGACGATGGGTGCCCTGCACGCCGGGCACCTCGAACTGGTCCGCGCGGCCAAGGAACGCGGCAACACCGTCGTGATCGTGTCGATCTTCGTCAATCCGCTGCAGTTCGGTGCCGGCGAGGACCTCGACGCCTATCCGCGGACCTTCGACGCCGACCTCGAGCTGTTGGCGCCGTTGGGCGTGGAATTGGTTTTCGCGCCCACCGAGGCGGCGATGTATCCCGATGGCCGGCGCACCATGATCCATCCCGGACCGGCCGGCGATATCCTCGACGGTGCCTCGCGCCCAGGGCATTTCGCCGGAATGCTCACCGTCGTCAACAAACTTCTGCACATCGCGGCGCCGCACACGGCGTACTTCGGGGAGAAGGACTACCAACAACTGGTGCTCATCAGTCAGATGGTCGCCGACCTGAACATGGACGTCGAGATCGTCGGTGTCCCCACCGTCCGCGAGGCCGACGGCCTCGCGATGAGCTCGCGCAACCGCTACCTCTCCGCCGAGCAGCGCCAACTCGCCACCACCCTGTCGGCCGCGCTGACCGCGGGCTCGCACGCCGCTCCGAAGGGCGCCGACGCCATTCTGGCTGTGGCGCAGGAGGTTTTGTCCTCGGAGCCCGAGATCGAACTCGACTATCTCGCCCTGCGGGGCCGGTCGTTGGAAGAACCGCCGGACAAGGGCCACGGGCGGTTGCTGGTCGCGGCCCGCCTCGGCGCGGCGCGGCTGATCGACAACGTCGGCGTCGCGATCGGATTGAGCCTCGAAGAACGCGAGGCCAGGTCCGAATGACCCGTCGACAACCGTTGCGACTCAAACCACTTCTCTGCCAACCCTGTCCACGACATCGGAGGAACCGCACATGCTGCGCACCATGATGACCTCGAAGATCCACCGCGCCACCGTGACCCAGGCCGACCTGCACTATGTCGGATCGGTGACCATCGACGCCGACCTGCTCGAGGCCGCCGATCTCCTCGAGGGTGAGCAGGTCACCATCGTCGACATCACCAACGGTGCCCGCCTGGAGACCTACGCGATCGCCGGTGAGCGAGGTACCGGGGTCATCGGGATCAACGGGGCCGCAGCACATCTCGTCCACCCCGGCGACCTGGTGATCATCATCGCCTACGGCATCCTCGATGAGCGGGAGATCGCCGAGTACGCACCGCAGGTGGTCTTCGTCGACGAACACAACCGGGTTCTCGAGCAGGGGACCGACCCGGCCCGCGCGCCCGAGGGTTCGGGATTGCGCGATCCCCGGCACGCCGACGACCTCGCCGCCACCCATGCGTGAGGTCGGCCACCCTCTGACGGTCGGCCCCCGCTGATGCTGCTCACCGTCGAGATCGGTAACACGAACACCCATCTCGGCGTGTTCGCCGGTACGGGCGCGCATGCGCGATTGGTCCGCGATTGGCGCCTGCACACCGAACCCGAGCGCACCGCAGACGAATTGGCGTTGCTGATCCAGGGACTCCTCGGCTCCGACATCGAGCAGGTCACCAGTGTCGCGGCGCTGTCGACGGTACCGTCGCTGTTGCGCGAGGTCCGGGTGATGGTCGGCCGGTACTTCGACAACCCGCACAACGTCATCCTGGAACCCGGTGTGCGCACCGGGGTTCCGCTACTGGTCGACAATCCCAAAGAGGTGGGGACCGACCGTGTCGCGAATTGCCTTGCGGCCTATCACACCTACGGCGGGCCGACCATCGTGGTGGCGTGCGGCACGGCGACCGTGGTCGACGCGGTGTCGGTCAAGGGCGAGTTCCTCGGCGGCGCCATCGCACCCGGCGTCGACCTCGGTGTCGAGGCGCTCAGCGAACACACCGTCACCGTGCGCAAGGTGGAGTTGATGCCGCCGCGCAGCGTCCTGGGCAAGAACACGGTCGAGGCCCTGCAGTCGGGCATCCTGTTCGGGTTCGCCGGTCAGATCGACGGCCTGGTGAACCGCATCCGCACCACGGTCGCCGGTTTCGACGGCGACGACGTCACCGTCGTGGCGACCGGCTACCTGGCACCCCTGATGTTCGAGGAGTGCCCGACGCTGACCACCCACCACAGCCATCTCACCCTCGAGGGCCTGCGTCTGGTGCACGAACGCACCAAGGCGGCCGTGCGACGCAAATAGCGCCGACAGCGCTCGCCACCGCGCCGACAGCGCCCACGCGAGGGAAGCAGATCGACTTTTGCTCGCCCGGTGCACAAAACCCGGCTGACCCTGGACCCGCTGGCGTTCACTGTGGCAAACTGTCCGACGTGATCAAGAGCTGTCAGGAGTGTTGTCAGGGCTGAGTCCGCATCTGCGGCCGCCCTCCTTCGCGCTCCCCGCTCACCTTTTCGATCACTCGAGGTTTCTCACCATGACCGCATCGGTCCAGGTTCTCGCACCCGTCTCTGCTCCCGCACCCAACGGCCCGCTGTCGCTGCAGGTCAGCCACTATGCCGAGGCTGTCGCGGCTGGAGCCGTTCCCGTCGACATCCGCAGCCACCGCAAGCGTCAGGCCGATGGGGCCTTGATCGGGGCACTCGCACTCGACGCCGCCGAGGCACTCGATCTGCTCACCCCCGGATCGCCGACGGCACTGCGCTCGGCCACCCACGACGCCCGCTGGATTCTCGTCTCCGACGACGGCCACGAAGCCGAATGGCTGAGCTGGCATCTGCAGGCGCGTGGGGTGAGCGGGGCGGTGTTCGTGGTCGGCGGTCACCGCGGCCTGCGCCGCGCCGGTATCAACGGCCGGATCAGCCAGGCCGAGCTCGACATCTTCTCGGTGCACTGACAGCGGGGCACCTGACAGCGGGGGCGCTGATGGCGGGCGCACCGAACGGACAGCTCGCCGAACTTGGTGGACGCCACCACCACCGAATACGCTCACGGACGTGAGTGACGCGCCCGACGAGACGATTGCCGACGAGCAGACCCCCGAACAACTCCTCATCCGGAGGGAGAAGCGGGAACGGATTCTCGACGAGGGCCGTGAGGCCTACCCGGTGGCGATCCCGCGCACGCATGCACTTTCGGAGATCCGTGCACAATTCCCCGACCTGGAGGCCGGCACCGAGACCGGTGAGATGGTCGGCGTCGCCGGCCGCGTCATCTTCCTGCGCAACAAGGGCAAGCTCTGCTTCGCCACGCTGCAGGAAGGCGACGGCACCCAGCTGCAGGCGATGATCTCCTTCAACGGCGTCGGCGAGGAGTCGCTTGCGCGCTGGAAGGCCGAGGTCGACCTCGGCGACATCGTCTTCGTCCACGGCCAGGTGATCAGCTCTCGCACCGGAGAGTTGTCGGTGATGGCCGACGCCTGGGAGATGGCCTCGAAGTCGTTGCGTCCCTTGCCCGTCGCGCACAAGGAGATGAACGAAGAGACCCGGGTGCGGCAGCGCTACGTGGATCTCATCATGCGGCCGGAAGCGCGCTCGATCGCCCGCACCAGGATCTCGGTGATGGCCGAACTGCGTGCAGCGCTGGGTAAGCGGGGATTTCTCGAGGTCGAGACGCCGATGCTGCAAACCCTGCACGGCGGCGCCGCGGCGCGGCCGTTCGTCACCCATTCCAACGCCTTCGACATCGATCTCTACCTGCGGATCGCGCCGGAACTGTTCCTCAAGCGTTGCATCGTCGGCGGTATCGAGCGCGTCTTCGAGATCAACCGCAACTTCCGCAACGAGGGCGCCGACTCCACGCATTCGCCGGAGTTCGCGATGCTCGAGACCTATCAGGCCTACGGCACCTATGACGATGCCGCGGTCATGACTCGTGAACTCGTCCAAGAGGTTTCGCAAGGTGCCCTGGGAACACTGACCCCGACGATGCCCGACGGCGAGGTCTACGACCTCTCCGGCGAGTGGACGTCGTTGCAGATGTATCCCTCACTGTCGGAGGCGCTCGGGCAAGAGATCGTGCCCGACGGTGGCGCCGATCATCCCGGTACCACCGTCGACGAGTTGCTGGACATCGCGGCGAAGGTCGGTCTGGAGATCCCGAAGGGCAAGGGCTACGGGCACGGCAAGCTCGTCGAGGAGTTGTGGGAGCACATGGTCGGCGAGAAGCTCTCGCAGCCGGTGTTCGTCCGCGACTTCCCGGTCGAGACCTCGCCACTGGTCCGCGCGCATCGCAGCGTGCCCGGCGTCGTCGAGAAGTGGGACCTCTACGTCCGTGGATTCGAGCTGGCCACCGGATACTCCGAGCTCATCGACCCGGTCATCCAGCGTGCGCGCTTCGTCGACCAGGCCCGTCTGGCCGCCGCCGGCGACGACGAGGCCATGCGCCTCGACGAGGAGTTCCTCACCGCCATGGAGTACGGCATGCCGCCGACCGCCGGCACCGGTATGGGCATCGACCGGCTGCTGATGGCGCTGACCGGCCTCGGTATCCGCGAGACGATCCTGTTCCCGCTGGTCAAGCCGATCAGCTGAGAAGTAGGGGAAGAACGTTCTTCCCCTACTCTGTCGTTCGTCCCCGGGAGATTTCCTGCGGACGAACGGAATTCCTCAGGAAGAACGACGGGTCGGCGTGCGCGTCGACGTGGGTCCACTCGTCCGGCGGTTCGAGTGTCGCGGTCTGCCGTCTCGCCACCGACTCGTCGGCGTCGGATGCATCGGGCCCCCGATGCGTGATGCGGGAGATGCGTTCGGCCTCATCGAGTTCCAGCCACCATCCGGTGAAGTCGACGCCGGTCTCGGTGGCCACCGCGGCGATCGCCTGTTGCTGTGTGGCACTGCCGAAGACGGCGTCGGCGACGACACTCATGCCGCCTGCGAGATCCGTTGTGGCCAGCCGGTTCAGCTCGTCGTAGACCGCCGACCGGGCCTGCGGTGTGTAGGCCGAGCGCGGGAGCTTCTCGGTCTCGCCGACACCGGCGAGCCGCTTGCGCAGGACGTCGGTGCGCAGGATCCGTGCACCCGGCGCGGGCTCGAGGTCCCCACCGATCGCGCGGGCGACGGTGGTCTTCCCGGTGCCCGACCCACCGCCGATCGCCATCAGCCGCGGCGCGACCGGCTCGGTGAACCCCAGGGCGAGCGACAGGTAGCGCGTGGCGTCGTCGACGGCGTCCGCGGCGGCGCTGACGTGCGCACGGACCGTCGCCCGCACGGCGAGCATGATCGGCAGCAGACAGAATCCGTCCTCGTCGTCGGGGGAGCGGTCCAGGTACTGGTTCACGACGACGTTCGCCTCATGTCGCAGGTCCCGCGCCCACAGGTCCATCAGCAGAAACGCGAGGTCGTAGAGCACGTCGGTGGTCGCCATCTCCTCGTCGAACTCCAGGCAGTCGAAGGGCACGGGACGGCCGTCGATGATCGCGATGTTGCCCAGGTGCAGGTCGCCGTGGACGCGCCGCACCCGCCCCCGGCGGGCCCGGGCGTCGAGGGTCTCGGAGCGCTCGGTGATCATCGCGGTGATGCGGCTCGTCAGACGCCGCGCCGCAGCGGGATCGATGACATCAGGGAAGGCCGACATACTCGCCAGGTTCCCGTCGACGACCTCCTGCAACCGGGCCGCACCGTGCGGATCGTCGCGGATCGGCGAGGACGCATGGAGGTCGACGACGCTCTCGGCGAGCGTTCGGAGAAACGCGTCGTCGAGGTTGCCGGGCTCGGCACGGTGGACCAGGAGTGCGTCGTCGTCGAAGCGCGTCATCTCGAGTACCCAGTCGACGGTCTCGCCGGGTCCGTCGAGGGTGAGGCTGCCGTCATCGGCACGTCGGATCGCATGCACGGCGCGATAGACCTCGGGCGCGAACCGGCGATTGAGTGTCAGCTCCTGCTGCAGGACGTCGTGGCGTAGCTCTGGGGTGGAGAAGTCGAAGAACCGCAGGCGCACAGGGCGTTTCATCTTCCATGCGTGGGTGCCGTTGAGGAAGACGACGGCGCCGTGGGTGACGATCCGATCGGTGGGCAGGTCGGGGTCGAGGGCGCCTGCCGCGGTGAGGAGCTCGGTCGTGGGGTCGGGGTTGGTCGACACAGTCCCATCCGACCACAGTCGCTGGGATCGTGCCGACCGGGCCCTCGCCGTTCTTCCCCTACTTTCCCCTTCTTCCCCGGGAAATCTCCAGGGGAAGAACCGAAAGCTAGGGGAAGAACCTTCACCCCAACTCGCGCTTGAGGATCTTCCCGGCCGCGTTGCGCGGGAAGGCGTCGAGGAAGACCACCGACCGCGGCACCTTGAAGTTCGCCAGATGTTCGCGGGCGTAGGCGATCACACGGTCTTCGTCGAGGTCGGCGCCGTCGCGGACGGTGAGATAGGCCCGGCCCACCTCACCCAGTCGGTCGTCGGGGACGCCGATCACGGCGGATTCGGTGACGCCGTCGAGGCGGGCGAGGGTCTGTTCGACCTCGGCCGGGTAGACGTTGAAGCCGCCGCAGATGTACATGTCCTTGAGGCGGTCGGTGATCCGCAGATTACCGCGTTCGTCGATGGTGCCGATGTCGCCGGTGTGCAGCCAGCCGTCGGCGTCGATCGTCTCGGCCGTCGCCTGGGGGTTGTCGAGGTAGCCGCGCATGACCATCTTTCCGCGCGCGAGTACCTCACCCTGCTCCGACACCGCGATCTCCATGCCGTCGAAAGCGCGCCCGCAGGTGCTTGCGACGGTTTCGTCATCGTCGTCCGGGGTGCAGGTGGAGACGAACCCGCTGGCCTCGGTCAGCCCGTAGGCGGTGATGACGGTGTCGACGCCGAGGTCACGCTGGATGCGTTCGACGAGGACGACCGGAACGATCGCCGCACCGGTCACCACCAGCCGTAGTGACGAGAGATCGAGGCTCTCGCGAGCGGGGTCGTCGAGGATGGTCTGGAAGATCGTCGGCGCTCCCGGGAAAACGGTGATCCGTTGCGCAGCAACCTGCTTCATCGCCTCGGCGGGCGAATACACGGCTTGCGGGAACATCGCCGACCCGAACAGCACGCACGGCAGGATGCCCGCCTTGTAGCCGAAGGTGTGGAAGTACGGGTTCACCATGAGATAGCGGTCGTCGGGGGACAGGCGGCCGTTGGCGCCCCACGCGTGTGAACCCGCGACGGTCTGCTGATGTTCGGCCAGCACGCCTTTGGATGTGCCGGTGGTACCCGAGGTGAACAGGATGTCGGAGAGGTCGTCGGGGGTGACGGCGTCGGCGCGCGCAAGGGCCTGCGCGCGGGTCTCGTCGGTGGCACGGTCGAGGAAATCGCTCCAGTCGAGTGCGCCGTCGGGCGCCGCGCCCTTGTCCGACAAGCCAATCCGCACCACGAGGTCCGGCATCGCATCGCGATGGGTGGTCATGAGTTCGGCAGCGTGATCGGCTCCGAGGAACTCGCCGGAGACGACGACGGCACGCACCCCCGCCCGATCGATCACGTCGACGGCCTCGCCGGCGGTGTAGCGGGTGTTGAGCGGTACGAGCACCGCACCGGCGTAATGGATGCCCAGCGCCGCGACCGGCCAGTGATGGCTGTTGGGTGACCACACCGCCACCCGATCCCCGTGCTCCACCCCCGACGCGATCAGGGCGGCGGCCGTATCGACGACCCGATCGTGCAATTGTGACCACGAGTACTCGACCGGACTGCTCCACTGGGTATCGACGAGGGCGAGACGATCCGGCCACTCGCGGGCCGCCCGACGCAGCGCGGACGGGGTCGTCGAGACGCTCTCCATGCTCCCCAACCTAGCACTTGCTTGGTAGGTTATGCTAGCGGCCATGACCTCGATCGATCTCGCCGACAGATCCCTGGATCTCGGTGAATGGGCAGCTCGGACGCCCGACGCCGACGCGGAGTTCGCCGTGGCGGTCCGGGGGTGGCTCGAGGAGAACCTCGCCGGGAGCTTCGCGTCGTTGCGAGGTCGGGGCGGTCCCGGCAGTGAACACGAGTTCTTCACCGAGCGCCTCGAGTGGGATCGTCACCTCGCGCGCGCCGGATGGACGTGTCTGGGCTGGCCGACGCGCTACGGCGGCCGCGGTGCCACGCTGGCCCAGCGCATCATCTTCCACGAGGAGTACGCGCGCGCCGATGCGCCCGCCCGGGTCAACCATCTCGGCGAAGAGCTTCTCGGTCCGACGCTCATCGAATTCGGGACCGACGAGCAGAAACAGCGATTCCTGCCCGGCATCGTCGACGTGACCGAACTCTGGGCACAGGGCTACTCCGAACCGGGTGCAGGCTCGGATCTCGCGGGCGTGGCGACCACGGCGAGTCCGGCCGACGGACGGTGGCAGATCAACGGGCAGAAGATCTGGACGTCCTTGGCGCACGTGGCACAGTGGGCGTTCGTGCTCTGTCGCACCGAGCCGGGCTCGACGCGGCACAAGGGGCTGAGCTTTCTGCTCGTCCCCCTCGATCAGGAGGGCGTCACCGTCCGGCCCATCCAACAACTCACCGGCACATCGGAATTCAACGAGGTGTTCTTCGACGATGCGGTCACCGATGCCCGCAACATCGTCGGCGAGCCCGGTGACGGCTGGAAGGTCGCCATGGGGCTGCTGCAATTCGAACGCGGCGTCTCCACCCTCGGACAGCAGGTAGGTTTCGCGCGTGAACTCGACGCCGTCACCGATCTCGCGCGCAGCAACGGTGCCCTCGACAATCCCGAGATCGCCACCCGAATCGCGCGCGCCGGTATCGGCCTGCGCGTGATGCGAGCCCATGCGCCGGCGGTGCTCGACGGCGTTCCCGGTGCCGACTCGGTCGGAAAACTCTTGTGGTCCAACTGGCATCGCGATCTCGGCGAGCTGGGAATGGCCGTGCGCGGAGCGTCGGCGTTGATCGGACCCGCCACGACCGCCGAGGGTGCGTTCAACGACCTCACCGATCCCGAACACGTCGAACTCGACGAATGGCAACGGCTGTACCTGTTCACTCGCGCCGACACCATCTACGGCGGCTCGAACGAGGTGCAGCGCAACATCATCGCCGAGCGTGTGCTCGGCCTACCCCGAGAGGCCCGTGCATGACCATCCCGGACACCGAGAACCGTCGTTCACCGTTGGCCGACCCACCGACGGAGACGCCCGGGCACGGACTCCTGTCGGGACGCAAGGTCGTGGTCACCGCGGCCGCGGGAACCGGCATCGGATTCGCCTCCGCCAGAAGGGCACTGCTCGAAGGTGCCGATGTTCTCATCAGCGACTGGCACGAACGCCGGCTCGGCGAGGCCGCCCAGAAACTGTCCGCGGAGTTCGGTGACCGGACGGTCGCACAGGCAACCTGCGACGTCTCCGACACCGCGCAGGTCGATGCGCTGATCACCCGTGCCGCAGACGAACTCGGCCGCATCGACGTCCTGGTCAACAACGCCGGACTCGGCGGTGAGACGCCGGTCGCCGACATGACCGACGAACAGTGGGACCGCGTCGTCGACATCACCCTCAACGGCACCTTCCGCGCCACTCGTGCTGCCCTGCGCTACTTCCGGGCCGTGGAACACGGCGGCGTCATCGTCAACAACGCCTCGGTACTGGGCTGGCGCGCCCAACGCGGACAAGCCCACTACGCCGCCGCCAAGGCCGGTGTGATGGCACTGACCCGTTGTGCCGCAGTAGAAGCCGCCGACTTTGGGGTGCGCATCAATGCGGTCGCGCCGTCGATAGCCAAACATCCCTTCCTGGCGAAGGTCACCAGCGACGAACTGCTCGACGAGCTCGCCGCGCACGAGGCCTACGGACGTGCCGCGGAGGTCTGGGAGGTCGCGGCCACCATCGCGATGCTCGCCAGCGACTACACCACCTATCTCACCGGCGAGGTCGTCTCGATCTCCAGCCAGCGAGCCTGACCCCGATCACCCACCAGGAGAACTGATGTCACCCCAGGCCTACATCGTCGACGTCGTCCGCACACCGGTCGGCAAGCGTAACGGCTCGCTGGCCAAGACCCATCCCGCCGATCTCGGCGCCCACGTCATCACCGCGATCCTCGAGCGCACCGGCATCGACCCGTTGATCGTCGACGACGTCGTCTTCGGATGCGTCGACGCCATCGGGCCGCAGGCGGGCAACATCGCCCGCACCGCGTGGCTCGCCGCCGGTGGGCCGCTCGCCATCCCGGGCACCACCGTCGACCGGCAATGCGGATCCTCGCAGCAGGCGATCCATTTCGCCGCGCAAGGCGTGATGAGCGGTACCCAGGACGTGGTGCTCGCCGGCGGCGTGCAGAACATGAGCGCCATCCCGATCAGTCAGGCCATGATCGCCGGTCAGGAGTTCGGATTCACCACGCCGACAGCCGAATCCGTCGGATGGCGGGAATGCTTCGGTGACGCCGAGATCTCACAATTCGCGGGCGCCGATGCGATGGCGGTGCGCTGGGACATCAGCCGCGAGGACATGGAGGCGTGGGCGCTGCAGTCACATCAGCGCGCGGCGCAGGCCATCGCCGCCGGTCATTTCGACAACGAGCTCGCGCCGCTCGGTGACTGCGTCGTCGACGAATGTCCGCGCGAGACGTCGCTGGAGAAGATGGCCGGACTCTCGCCGTTGGCGCAGGGATCGCGCCTGACCGCTGCCGTCGCCTCCCAGATCTCCGACGGCGCATCGGCCGCGCTGGTGGTGTCCGAGAAGGCGTTGGCCGACTACGGGCTGACCCCGCGGGCCCGCATCCATCACCTCTCGGTGCGCGGCGACGACCCGGTGATGATGCTGTCCGCGCCGATCCCCGCGACCGCATACGCACTGGACAAGACCGGCCTGTCCATCGACGACATCGACGTAGTCGAGATCAACGAGGCCTTCGCCTCGGTGGTGCTTGCCTGGCTCAAGGAGACCGGCGCCGACCCGGCGAAGGTCAACCCCAACGGCGGTGCCATCGCCCTCGGCCATCCGCTCGGTGCGACCGGTGCCAAGCTCTTCGCCACGCTGCTGAACGAACTCGAGCGCACCGGCGGCCGGTACGGGCTGCAGACGATGTGCGAGGGCGGCGGTACGGCCAACGTGACCATCATCGAGCGGCTGGGCTGACCCGCCAGTTCGCCGACAGCGCCCGCCACGACGCCGAGAGCGCTCTGCAGGACGCCGAGAGCGCCCGCCACGACGCCGACAGCGCTTTGCCGAGCGCCGTCGACGCCATGGCGAGCGCTGTCGGCGCATACTCGAGCGCCGTCGGCGAAAAATCGAGCGCCGTCGGCGATATGACGAGCGCTGTCGCGAGGGATCTGGGAACACGTGTAGCCACATCACTGTGACGTGACGCATACTATGGGGGAACGAGCGAGCGTAAACGTCTCAGCGACGGTCGCGAGACGCCGCTCGACCTTGGGAGGGTGGCGAATGACCAAACCTGCTGACGTGACCAGCAAGATCGAGGGACGTGTCTCGTCGGAGGCGCATTCGATGACCGAACTGCTCGAGATCCAGCGTGCGGCGTTCCTGCGGGACGGTATCCCGGACGCGGCGACCCGCATCGACCGCATCACGCGGCTGTCGTCGCTGCTGCTCGATCACGGTGACGAGATCGCCGAGGCGCTGACCGTCGACTTCGGTTCGCGGCCGCGGGAATTGAGCATCGCCGCGGACGTCGCGGGCTGCATGATCGACCTCACCCACCAGCGGCGCGGGGTCAAGGAATGGATGGCCGATTCCGTGTCGGCGCGTGTGCAGGGAGCTCTCGGCTTCAAGCAGCGGGTGCGTCACGATCCGCTCGGCGTCGTCGGCATCATGGGTCCCTGGAACTTCCCGCTGCAGCTGACCTTCGTGCCCGCGGCGTCGGCATTCGCGGCCGGCAACCGGGTGCTGATGCGCCCGTCGTCGATCACCGCGCGCACCACCGGCGTGATCGCCAAGTACGCCCCCGACTACTTCTCGATCGAGGAACTCGCGGTCATCACGCCCAAGCACGGGTCGGGATCGGATTTCGCGAAACTCAAGGTCGACCACATGTTCTTCACCGGTTCGCCCGAGGTCGGTTCCTCGGTGGCCCAGGAGGCCGCCAAGAATCTGGTGCCGGTCACCCTCGAACTCGGCGGCAAGAACCCGGCCGTCGTCGACGTCTCCGCCGACATCGACAAGGCGGCAAAGATGCTCGCCGACGCCCGGATGGTCAACGGCGGTCAGGTCTGCCTGTGCCCCGACTACGTCTTCGTGCCGGAGGCCAAACTCGGTGAGTTCACCGACAAGGTGATGGCCCGCTGGACCGCCAACTTCGCGACGATCTACGACAATCCCGAGTACACCTCGACGATCAACCAGAAGAACTACGAGCGCATCGTCGGGCTGATCGACGACGCGGTCTCGCTCGGCGCCGAGAAGCGACAGGTCATCCCCGGTGGTGAACCGTTGCCGTCGGCCGAGCGTCGCAAGATCCCGCCGACCCTGCTCACCGGGGTCAAGTCGGGGATGAAAATCACCGAGGACGAGGTCTTCGGTCCGGTGCTGACGGTGTACCCGTACCGGGATCTCACGGAGGCGATCAGTTACATCGCCGGCCATCCGCACCCGCTGACGATGTACTGGTGCGGCGACGACAACGACAACTTCGCACGGCTGGCAGACAACACCCGCAGCGGGTCGATCAACGGAAACGACTTCGCCCTGCACATGTTCGGTGCCGAACTGCCGTTCGGTGGCATCGGGCGCAGCGGGATGGGCAGCTATCACGGCAAGACCGGCTTCGAGACCTTCAGTCATGCACGCGCCGTGGCCTTCTCGACGATGCCGTTCACCGTGGCCGAGATGATGTCGCCGCCGTTCACCAATCGCGACAAGAAGATGGCCAACGGCCAGCTGAAGCTGTGGACCAAGCTCAATGCGCGAGCGCAGAAGAAGGTGCGCAAGCGCTGAATCCTCTCACGGGAGCCACCCCCGTACCCAAGCGCTTGCTAGGGTACGGGGGTGGCGCCACGTAACGGAACTTCCCGACGCGACGAACTGCTGACGACGGCGAGTCGGATGTTCGCGGAGCAGGGTCTGCGGTCGACGACCGTGCGCGACATCGCCGATGCCGCAGGCATTCTCTCGGGGAGTCTCTATCATCACTTCGATTCCAAGGAGTCGATGGTCGACGAGATCCTGCGGGGTTTCCTCGACGCCTTGTTCGCCCGCTATCGGCAGATCGCCGACGCCGGTCTGTCGGCCGCCGAGACGTTGCGGCAGTTGGTGATTGCCTCATTCGAGTCCATCGACGCCGATCACCATGCGGTGGCCATCTATCAGGACGAGGCCAAACGCCTTGCCCCGCAAGATCGTTTCTCCTATATCGGCGACCGCAATGAGGAGTTTCGCGGGCTGTGGCATTCGGTGCTGGCGCGTGGGGTCGCCGATGGTGAGTTCCGCGCCGACCTCGACGTCGAACTCGTCTACCGCTTCTTGCGTGACACGGTGTGGGTGGCGGTCCGCTGGTATCGGCCAGGCGGATCGCTGAGCGTGGAGCAGATCGCCGACCAATACTTGTCCGTGGTCCTCGACGGCATCCTGCCGCGCTGAGATTCCCCTTACTTAGGTAACCCTTGCTTCCGGGTGGCTGTCCGCGTTAACGTACGCGTATGACAACGGTGGAGGGGTCCGCGGAGGACCAGACGTTGCTGGACAGGGGCGCCCTGCGTGAGTTGTTGCAGCCCGTCCGGTCCCGCATCCGGGTGGCTCAACTGCTGCAGGTGATCGCTTCGGCGGCAACGGTCGTCCCGTTCGTGGGAATCGTCGAACTGGGTCGGACCCTGCTACTCGACGGGCCGGTGCAGGCCGCGCGGGTCTGGTGGATCGTGGCGATCGTGATTCTCGGGCTTGCGGCACGCGCACTCTTCGGAGGTGCGGCGCTCGGTGTCACCCATTACGCCGACGTCGACCTGCAGGTCATCCTGCGGCGTCGGATCACCGCCAAACTCGGTCGTCTCCCGCTCGGCTGGTTCGGGACAACGAGCTCGGGTCGAGTGCGTCAGTCCGTGCAGAACGACGTCGGTGAACTCCACTACCTCGTGGCCCACGCGGACGTGGAAACCACTGCGGCAGTGGCCACCCCGTTGTTCGCGCTCATCTACTGCTTTGTGCTCGACTGGCGTCTGGGCCTGCTGGCCGTCGCGACCCTGCCGCTGTATGCGATCGCGTACGCCTGGATGGTGCGCGACATGACCACACAGCAGGCCACGATGAACGCCGCACTGGCCCGCATCAGTTCGACCATCGTCGAATTCGTCACCGGCGTCGCCGTCGTCAAGACCTTCGGACAGACCGGACGGGCGCACAGGGCGTTCTTGCGCGCCGCCGACGAGTTCAACGACGACTTCGCGGGATATGTGGGCCCGATGCTGCGTATCGAGGCGCTCGCGGCGATGATGCTCTCCGCACCGCTGATCCTGCTGGTCAATCTCGCGGGCGGGTACTGGTTCGTGGATGCGGGCTGGGTCGGGGCGATCGATGTCCTCGGTGCCACCCTGATCGCGATGGTGCTGCCGTCGACACTGATGGCGGCGATGATGGCCATGCACAGCCGGCAGGGCGCGGCGGCCGCGGCCGGTCGCATCGTCGGGTTGCTGACGTTGCCCGAATTGCCGATCGCCACCGAACCTGCTGTGCCCGAGGGTAATCGGATCGAGATCGACGATGTGCACTACTCCTATCCGACCGAGGGACCAGCCTCCGGTACGCCTGCTCTGCAGGGCGTGAGCGTGACGCTCGAGCCCGGCACCCTGACCGCGCTGGTCGGTCCGTCGGGCAGCGGCAAATCGACTCTCGCGACCCTGATCCCGCGGTTCGTCGACCCCGACGCCGGGGCCGTACACATCGGCGGGGTCGACGTTCGTGACATCGACCCGCAGGTCTTGTATCGACATGTCGGCTTCGTGCTGCAGGACGTCGCGCTGCTCGACATGAGCGTCGCCGACAACATCGCGCTCGGACGTCCCGACGCCACCCGCGCCGAAGTGGAGTCGGCGGCTCGCGCGGCACGGATTCACGACCGGATCACCGCCTTGCCCAACGGATACGACACCCGGGTCGGCACCGACGCCCACCTCTCCGGCGGTGAGGCGCAGCGTGTGGCGATCGCGCGGGCGCTGTTGTGCGACACCCCGATACTGATCCTCGACGAGGCCACCGCGTTCGCCGACCCCGAGTCCGAAGCCGATATCCAGCAGGCGATCTCGTCGTTGATCGCCGGCCGGACTGTACTCGTCATCGCGCACCGGCTCGGCTCGATCACCCACGCCGACACCATCGTCGTCCTCGATGAGGGCCGGATCGTCGAGCGGGGTCGTCACGACGATCTCGTCGCCGCCGGCGGCACGTACGCCACCATGTGGCGGGCCTGGCGCAGCGACCCTGCAGCAGATCCGGCAGGCACTGCCGCGACAGTACCGACAGGAGTTCTCCGATGATCCGTGGTTATCTGCGCATTCTCGGTGACGAGGCCGGGCGCATGTATGTGTTCCTCGCGTGGGCGATCGTCTACGGACTCGCCCAGGGCGCCGCGATGTTGCTGCTGGTACCCATCGCCCGCGACCTCTTCGACGGTGACCTCGCCGGTGCCGGCCGCTGGCTGTTGGTGTTGGTGCCGGTCGTGCTGATCTGTTGTGTCACCTTCTATCTGCAGTCGCTGACGGCGATGCGGATGGCGGTGCACACCATGCGTTCCCTGCATCACCGGCTCGGTGATCATCTGGTGACGTTGCCGCTGGGATGGTTCACCCGCGACAAGACCGGATCGGTCTCGCAGATTGCGGTCAAGGGAACGATGTTCGTCGGCAGTGCGGGTGCGCACCTGATGACGCCGGTGGTCACCAATCTCGTCGGGTCGGCGACCGTCGTGGTCGGATTGTTCTTCTTCGACTGGCGTATCGGGGTGACCGCCGCCCTTGGCGCGGTGGTCCTGTGGCTGGCCGGCCTGCGTGCGAGTGCGATGATCGCCGACGCCGAGGCGCAGAATCACGGCACCGCGGTCGAGGTCAACAATCGGGTTCTCGAACTCGCAAGGTTTCAGCCGACCCTGCGTGCGTTCGGGGCGGCGGGCTCGGCCTATCAGCCCCTCGAGGAGGCGCTGGACCGTCAGCATCGGGTGGGCCGGAAGATGATGGGCCGGTCGGTCACCGGGTTGTTGCTCAATGGTGTTGCCGTACAGGCGGTGTTCACGACCATCCTGATCGTCGGCGCCGCTCTCGCGGTCACCGGTCACGTCGAGACCGCGTTGCTGATGGCGGTGTTCGGGTTGGCCGCGCGCTTCACCGACCCCATTTCCGAACTGGCCGAACTGGGATCGGCGATGCGGATGTCGACCGCCGAGATTCGGCGCATCACCGACATCCTCGACACGCCGCCGATGCCGGCGCCGCCGAGCCCGGTCGTCCCCACGACGCGGGGGTCGGTCGAATTGTCCGGCGTCGATTTCGGTTACGGCGGTACTGATCACGATCGTTCGCCGAAGACCCTGCACGGCATCGATTTCCGGGTTCCCGCCGGATCGATGACGGCGCTGGTCGGCCCGTCCGGATCGGGTAAGACCACGATCACCCGGCTGATCGCACGGTTCTACGACGTCGACGCGGGAACGGTGCGGGTCGGTGGCGTCGATGTCCGAGAGCAGGACACCGCAACCCTGATGGCGCAGCTGGCGTTGGTCTTCCAGGATGTCTACCTCTTCGACGACACCCTGTGGGAGAACATACGTATCGGCCGGCCCGACGCCACCGACGACGAGATCCGAGCGGCCGCAACGACTGCCGGGGTTGATTCGGTGGTGGTCCGTCTTCCCGGCGGCTGGGATACCCGCGTCGGTGAGGGTGGCTCGGCGCTCTCCGGTGGCGAGCGCCAGCGTGTGTCGGTCGCCCGGGCGTTGGTCAAGGGCGCACCGATCGTGCTGTTCGACGAGGCCACCAGCGCACTCGACCCGGAAAACGAGGCGCACGTGGCGGCGTCGATCCGTGAACTCGCCACGCAAAGTACGGTTCTGGTGATCGCGCACAAGATCTCGACCGTACTCGCCGCCGATCAGATCGTGGTGCTCACCGCCGACGGTCGCGTCGACGACATCGGACGCCACGACGAACTGTTGGCGCGCGGTGGCACCTATGCCGAGTTCTGGGCGCGACGCAACGCCGCGGCGGGGTGGACGATGACGGTCTCAGCCGACGTGTGAGGTGCCGGCGGTCACCTCGTCGAGCCAGGCGCGGGTGACCTTTCCGGTTGCGGTGCGGGCGATCTCGTCGACGAAGACGATGTCGCGCGGGACACGTGAGCGCGACAGTTCCTGACCGATGTGTTCTTTGAGCGTTGCGTCGTCGACGTCGTGGCCCGCGCGGCGGGCGACCACCGCCGAGAGTCGTTGACCGAAGTCGGCGTCGTCCACGGTGAAGACCGAGGCGTCGGCGACACCGGGGTGGCGGTGCAGTGCGAGTTCGACCTCTTCGGGGTAGACGTTCTCACCGCCGGAGACGATCATCGAGTCCGATCGACCGCGGACGTACAAGCGGCCGGCGCCGTCGAGGTAACCCGTATCGCCGGTGGCAACCATGCCGTCGATGAGGATCGCCACCCGGACACCGAGCGGAGCGGACCCGGCGCAGGACGGGTCGTGCGCGAGGTCGGCGGGGGTGGCGATGGTGATGTAGGAGACCTCGGTGGCGCCGTAGAGGTTGTGCAACACCGGGCCGAACCGTTCGGTGACGGCGGTGACGAGATCGGGGTCGAGTCGCGCGCCGCCCGACCCGATGATGCGCAGACGACCGGAAAGTGGTTGCAGCACCGCGTCGTCGAGATCCATGATCCGCTTCAGCATGGTCGGTACCGCGACGAAGGCGGTGCAATTCTCGGTGAGCATCGTTGCCACGGCACGCTCGGCGGAGAACCGCCCGTCGAAGACGAGGGTGGCCCCGGCGAGGAGGCCGGTGAGGGTGGCGATCAGGCCCCATCCGTGAAATGCCGGCGGCGCCAGGTAGATCACGTCGGATCGACGCAGCGGGATCTTCTCCAGCAGGCCGGCCAGCGTCGAGAGCATGGTCAACGGAGAACTGCTGCGGGCTGCGCCGCGGGGTACACCGGAGGTCCCGGAGGTGAGGATGACCAGCTCGGGATTGCCATGCGCGCGTGGGGGAATGGAGTCGTCGGCGGCGGCGAGCACCGATTCGAGGTCTTCGGTGCGGATGGTGCGTACTCCCGTGAGTTGGGAGAGCCGGCCGGTGAATTCGTCATCGTGGAGCAACAGATCGATGTGCTCGCGCTCGCATACGGTCGTCAGCTGCGCGGAGCCCATGTCGGTGTTGAGAAAGACCACCCGAACACCGCCGGCGAGAGCTCCGAGCAGGGCGATCACCAGCTGCGCACTGTTGCGGCACATGATGCCGACGGTCGGGCGGTCGCCGGTGGTGTCGAGCTCACGCAACACCGTGATCCACCGGCGGGTGGCGATGGCGAGGTCGCGGTAGGTGAGCGGAACCCCGCGGTCGACGACGGCGACCGAATCGCCGAACCGGGCGGCGAGCACCTCGGTCAGCGTCGCCCCACCCCCGGCGCGAGCGGCCCGCAGCGTGGCAGGTAGCTCGGTCGGACCGGGCAGGATGCCGGCGCGGGCGAGCCTGCCCGTGGCGCGGAGTTCGATGGCGATCCGGCGCAGGCCGGCGAGACTGGGGGTCACCGACAGAATTCTGCCTCAAAGAAACGAATCAATCAATGTGTGCCAACGATGGAGCGGATGGAAGGCGATCGGTTCCCCATGGTTGGACGACCTAGTAATTTGTGAGGTCGACAACACCCCGCGGGTAACGGAGGCAGTGATGGGACCGGAATTCAGCGAATCGACCGAGGCGGCGATCCGGACGGCGCGCGAACACTCGATCGGCGCGTTGCTGCATCGCAGTGCCCAGCGCAGCCCCGACAGGATCGCGATCATCGACGGGCATACGGAACTGACGTTCGCCGAGTTCGATGCCGCGGTGAACCGGTGCGCCAACACCCTGGCCGCGCAAGGTCTACAGCGCGGAGACCGGTTGGCGCTGATCAGTCACAACTGCTGGCAGTTCGGCGTTCTCAACTTCGCGACCGCCCGCCTCGGGGTGATCCTGGTGCCCATCAACTTCGGGCTCGGCGCCGAGGAGATCGCGTTCATCCTGACCCACAGCGGGGCACGCGGCGTCGTCGTCGAGGACGCTCTCGGGCCGACGGTCATCGCGGCGATCGACCTCGCCGCCGCCGCGGTCGACATCCGCGGTTGGATCGCCCTGTCCGGTGCCGCGCCGGCACCCGCCTGGGAGGACGCGACGGCGTGGATGACCACCGGCGACGCGACTGCTCCGGGCGTCGTCGTCGGCGACGACGAGCCGGTGCGGATGATGTACACCTCCGGCACCGAGTCCCGCCCCAAGGGGGTGCTGCTCTCCAGTAAATCGCTGATCACGCAGTATGTTTCGTGCATCATCGACGGTGGCATGTCGGGTGAGGACGTCGAGATCCACTCGCTGCCGATGTATCACTGCGCGCAACTCGACTGCTTCTTCTCCACCGACATCTACCTCGGGGCGACCAGTATCATTTTGCCCGCGCCCGATCCGGCGACGATCCTGGCGACCATCGAGTCCGCGCGTGTCACCAAACTGTTCTGCCCGCCGACGGTATGGATCTCGCTGCTGCGTCACCCCGACTTCGACACGCGCGACCTGTCGTCGTTGCGCAAGGGGTACTACGGCGCCTCACCGATGCCGGTGGAGATCCTGCGCGAGTTGTCGCGCCGATTGCCCGAGGTGTTGTTGTGGAACTTCTACGGCCAGACCGAGATGTCGCCGCTGGCAACCATTCTGCAGCCGCATGAGCAGATCGACCGCGCCGGGTCGGCCGGACGGGCATCGTTGAACGTCGAGACCAAGGTCGTCGACGACGACGACAATCCGGTACCGGTGGGGGAGGTCGGCGAGATCGTGCACCGCAGTCCCCATGCGGCGCTGGGCTATTACCAGGACCAGGAGAAGACTGCAGCGGCATTCCGCAACGGATGGTTCCACTCCGGCGACCTCGGCATCATCGACGCCGACGGCTACCTCTCGGTGGTCGACCGCAAGAAGGACATGATCAAGACCGGTGGGGAGAACGTCGCCTCACGTGAGGTCGAGGAAGCCATCTATCTGCTCGACGGGGTGGCCGAGGTCGCGGTCTTCGGTGTGCCACACCCGAAGTGGATCGAGGCGGTCACCGCCGTCGTCGTCCCCAAGGACGGCGCGACCCTCACCGAGGAGGGCGTCGCGGCCCACCTCGAGCCGATCCTCGCCGGATACAAGCGGCCGAAATACATCGTGTTCGCCGATGCCCTGCCGAAGAATCCGAGCGGCAAGATCCTCAAGAAGGATCTGCGCGTCGAGCACAACGCGATCGCGGGGTAGCGGGGCCGTCAGTACAGGTAGTCCTCACCACTCGCGCGCACGGTGACGTCGGAAAGGCTGATGCCCCAGGGTTGGTCGATCACATGGACGACGGCGTCGGCGAGTTCGTCGGGTGTGATCAGCCAGTACTCGGCGGAGTCGGGGTCGGTGAGTTCGTCGGGCAGCGTGCCCGCGACCATCTGCTTGGTGTGCTCGGCGTACTGTGCCGCGCGTTGCCCGACCATCCCGAAGATGGCTGCGCCGTTGACGATCCAGCTGGCCAGGTTGGTGCCGGCGACGCCGGTGGGGCGCACCGTGGTGACCTTGATCCTGCCCTTGGTCTCGATGCGCAGCGAATCCGACAGCGCGTTGACCGCTGCCTTGGTCGCGCTGTACACCCCGGATCCGGCGACGCCTGCGTTGCCGTAGATCGACGAGATGTTCACCACGTGGCCGCGGCCCTGCTCGATCATCTGGTCGTAGACCGCCGAGATGCCGTTGAGCACGCCCTTGATGTTGATGTCGATGGCCCGATGCCAACGGTCGGCTGCCCGCTTGTGGTCGGCGAAGAACGCCAGTGGCATCACGCCGGCGTTGTTGACGATGACGTCGATCGCCCCGAACTCGGCGACGGTTTGTGTTGCCACATACCGCATCTGGGCGAGATCGGTCACGTCCGCGCCTATCGCCAATGCCTGCCCGCCGGTGGTGCGGATGCCGTCGACGACGGCTCCGAGGCCGGCCTCGTTGACGTCCACCCCCACGACGCGCGCGCCGCCGGCCGCACACTTCTCGGCGATGAGCGCGCCGAAGCCGCTTGCGGCACCGGTGATGATGATGACCTTGTCGGTGAGATGTCCGGACACGCGAGCCCCCTCTGGCGTCGACCGAGTTGCCGCCGATGCGGCAAATCGGTTCGGATGCTACACCGGCACCGCGCCTGGGCGTTTCGGGCCCTCGGCGGTTCGGCACTCGGTGCAACCGGCCGCCCGTATCGCCGGACCCGTGCCGCCGGAGAGGCCGTCAGTGCCCGGTGGTGAATCGCTTGCGGACGTGCGCGCGCTTCTCGATCTCGTCGACGAAGGCGAGTGCGTAGTCAGTACCCGAGATCTCCGAGCTGCCGTCGTCCTTGGTCACCAGGAGATCGTCGTCGGTGCGATAGGTGCCGGTGGTCTCACCGGGTGCCCAGGACCCGAACAGGGCGGCCGGGGAGACATAGAACCAGTCGAGCTCTTCGGGGCCTGCGCGTAGTGCGTCGAGTACATCCGCGTGGGCCAGCGCCTCGGGCTTCCATTCGTCGTTGAAGTCGGGGGTGTCGACCAGCCGTGGACCGCCCTCGGCCACCAACGAACTACCCGCTCCTCCGACCACACCGACGCGTGTGTTGTGCGCGAGCGCCGCCGCGGTCACCGAAGGAATCAGATCGACGAGAGCCTTCCCATCCACATCGGCACCGTGTACCGCGATCGCCACGACGTCGGCGGTCTCGGCGACACGATTCACCAAGTCGGCGTCGGCGAGCGATCCGACGTCGTAGGTCACGCCGTCGACGGGGTCTGCGGGTGCGCCGGAGCGGCTGTACGAGGTGACCTGATGGCCGCGGCGAACGGCCTCTGCGGCGATGTGACCACCGGCGTACCCGGTGCCTCCGAAAATGGCGACGTGAGAACTCATACCGGATGTAACCGGACCGTGGTCCGCAGTTATTCCGCGGGTCTGCGGGATTTTCTCGGCTCGGTCCGTCGTCCGGTCGACATGGCTGGGCGGGTCGGGCTCCGCACCCTACGCTGACCGTCGTGACCTATGACGATGCCGAGTGGCACACGGATTCGGTGATCGACCTCGGCCTCGATGAGTCCGCGGCCGCAATCCACATCGCGGCCTTCATGGGCTGGGCGTGCAGACGCGGGTTGGTGCCCGCCGACGACCATGCCGACGCGATCGCCGACGCCACCGCTGAAACCGACCGTCCCTCCGGGTTCGTGGCGACACACTTCGTCTCGCAGATCAACGTCAGCAACCTCACTCCGCGCGGAAATCTCTTCGCCGAGCAGTGCTACGACGCGTATCTCCGGGCGTTACCCCGCACGGAGTTGATGGCCCGGTACGACAACGACTACCGCGTACCCGACACCTGGGACACCGTGGAGGAGATCGTCGCGTTGCTCGACGAGTTGTACGCGGAATGGGAGTCACACGGCGGCAGACTCGCCGAGCGTTGACAGTCTGCTCGTCACGCGGGCCCGCGACATGGGATCCAGAGCGGCGCAATGGGCGAATTCTGTTCTGTCGAGCGCACACTCGATGTTCAGTTCCGCCTCCTGGTCATAGAGGATGTCGACGAGGTGGACGAAGCGACGGGCACTCTGGCGGTCGGTTGTGGCCAGACCGGGCACGCCGCTGACGGTCCACGAACGGTACCGGCGAGCAAGGCGAAGATAGTCGGCGGCACCGAGCGGGCGGCCACAGATCTCCCCGAACGTCACCCCGAGATGGTCGCGAGTCGAGTCCCACACGGAGATGGTTCGTCCGTTGACCGACGTGGACTGCGAGACCCGTTGTGTTGGTGCGCCGTTCACGGTGATCCACAGACCGCCGGCGAAGCCGTGGTCGCGGCGCGCGTTCGGACGGCGAATCGTGCGGTAGTCCGTACCGCCATCGAGTTCTATCGCCACGCAGTGTGTTTCGATGAAGTCGATGGTCGGCAGGAAGGTGGCGTGCAACAGCGGGTGGGGCATCAGATCAGAAGGTCGATGATTGGACGTGATGATCAGGCGGACGCCGCGCTCGATCGCTCGCCGGATCACCGCGTCGACGTAGATCCCGTCGGCGCGGTCGTCGACGGTCAATTCATCGAAACACAGGACCCGGACACCCGACGTGATCGTCGCCAGCGCTCCCTCGACGCCGCGGTCTTTGATCAACGCATCGAGATCACGCCCGAACTCGTGCCAATGCAGCCGCCGTACCCACTTCGGGGGCAGTGCGCCGAGGTAGGTGTCGACAAGCCACGTCTTCCCTCGACCTACCGGCCCGGAGAGATAGAGATGATCACGGCCCGAGAGATGCTGTGCAGCAACGAGTTGGGTTGGATCGAGTCGAAAGCCGGCCCGGGTCGCGGCCTCGACGACAACGTCGTCACCCACCAGCGGCGCGGACTGCTTTCGACCACCGAACATTCCTTAACTCTATCATCGTAGAGTCTGGCTATCATGTGATGTGTGCCCCGTCCCGACCGTCGCCCACGAATCGCCGATGCCGCGCTGGAACTCGCGGCGTCCGGGGGAACACACGCGCTCACGCATCAGGCGATCGATCGTCGGCTCGACTTACCGAAGGGATCGACCTCGTATTACTTCCGCACTCGCGAAGCGCTCTTGCTGGCCGCCGCCGACCGGCTGATCACCATCTCCCGTGAGCGGTTCCGCGGCACGCTCGAACTGTCCGCCGGACAGACCAATCCGGTCGAGGTGATCAGCGACTACGTCACCGGACTCGTCACCGATCGTGTGGCCGAGGTGATCGCGCGCCAGGCGCTGTTGCTCGACGCCGAGCTCGGGGATGACGTCCGCGGGCGCCTGCGCCGCTGCTTCTTCTCCGAGGACGCTGCCGCAGGGCTGATGCAGTCGCTGGGGTCCGCGCAGCCGAAGGCCGCAGCCCGCAGGCTGGTGACCGTCCTGGAGGGAGTCGTCCACAGCCACACGCAGGGTCTTTACTGCGACGAGCCCCAGTCCTCACGGCGCGAGCTCGTCGCCGATCTCGTTGAGCGAACGCTCCTCACACTGCGCTGACCGGTGCAGCGAGTGCGTGTAGACGCTCGTGGGCCTGCGTCATGATGGATTGGATCAACTCCTCGCAGCTGGGCAGATCGTCGATCATTCCGACGACCTGACCCGAGGCGAGGACGCCCGCGCGGGTGTCGCCCTCGACGAGTCCTGCGCGCAACAACATCGGGGTGTTGCCTGCCATGATGATCTGCTGCCAGGTGCGTTCCCCGGAGCGTCGCATGGCGCGGCCGTCGCGCAGCATCGTCGTCCAGCGCATTCCGGTCAGCTGCTTGAACTCGTTGGCGTTACGGGCTGCGGCGACAAGGGCTTTGACGGAGCTACCGCTCTCCAGCGCCTCGACGAGCGGGGTGCGCAGGACCCGATGCGGCATCCCGTCGACCTTCACCGACACCACCGTGTCGCCGAGGCCCCGGGCCAGATACTCCTGCTTGACGGCGTCGGGCACCGCTGAATCCGAGGTCAGCAGGAACCGCGTCCCCATCGCCACCCCCTGCGCGCCATACGCCAGGGCGGCGGCCAGTCCGCGGCCGTCGAAGAATCCGCCGGCCGCCACCACCGGCATGTCGGAACCGTTCTCCGCGAGGGCATCGAGTACCGACGGCAGCAGCAACGTGGTGGCTACCGGTCCGGTGTGTCCGCCGCCCTCGCCACCCTGCACAATCACCGCGTCGGCGCCCCAGGAGGCCACCTTCACCGCGTGCTTGGCCGCGCCGATCGACGGGATCACCACCACACCATGATTTTTGAGCTTGGCGATCAGGTCCTTCTTGGGCGCCAGTGCGAACGAGGCGACTTTGACGCCCTCCCGGATCAGCAGGTCGATCCGCTGCGGTGCGTCGGTGGCGTCGGCGCGGATGTTGACCCCGAAGGGCTTGTCGGTCAACGCTTTCGTCTTGGCGATGGCCGCTTCGAGTTCGTTGTAGGTCATCGTCGCCGACGCGAGGATTCCCAGACCGCCGGCGTTGGCTGTCGCCGACGTCAGCGACGGCCCCGACACCCAGCCCATCCCGGTTTGCACGATCGGGTACTCGACGCCGACGAGGTCGGTGAAGCTCGTCGGCAGGGGCGCGGCGCGCCCAGCACCCGTTGTGTCAGAGCCGGTCCTCTCATCGCCGGTCATCTCACCGCACCTCTTTGGCGCGAACACCCTTGGGATCGAGCACATCCCGGATCAGGCCGAGTTCCTCGTCGGAGGGTTCCCGCGTTGTCGGGGCCTCGGCGAGTCCGTCGATCTCGAAGGAGGTGTTCTCCGCGACCTCCTCGGCACTCACCCCGGGGTGCAGCGACAGTGCCCGCATCGTGTGGTCGGGCCCGCCGAAGTCGAAGACACCGAGATTGGTGACGACGCGCGCGATGTCGACGTCGTCGAAGGCGGGGTTGTCGGGGTCGACCTTGTCGAAGCCGAGTCCGCAAACGATGTCGACGGCGTCGACGAACACGCGTGCCGAATGCCGTGGGACCCAGTAGCTCGTCGGATGGTTGATGGTGTTGCCGGGAGCGCCACGGGCGCCGAACATCTGTCGGGTCGGGTGTTGCAACGGGCCGAACGCCGACAGGTTCTGGTTACCGAAACGATCGATCTGGTTGGCGCCCATCACCACATGGCGCCGGCCCGAGGCCACGACGTCGAACACCTTGGAGAACGGCATCCACCCCTCGATGGCGCCCGTTTTGCCGATGCCCGGTGTGTCGGCGAGGATCAACGCCTCCCCATCGGTGATGAGCAGATCGGGCGCGAAGCTCAGCCGCGCCAAACGGGCCCCGAGTAGCGGGATCGGCGCCATCGGCGACGCCATGATCTCGCCTGCGCCACGGAAGATCTCGGCGCAGGAGACGACGCAGTACTCGGCCCGGGTGACCCCGGTGGTCGCTGTGGTCACTTGCGGTCCTCCTGTTCGGCACGCCAGGCGACAACCTCGCGCTGATAGGTGGGTTCGTCGACGTCGAGGAAGCGCGCGCGGAACGCGGCCCACGTGTCGGCGTCCTTGGCCTGCTCGACGTAGAACCGTTGGAACGCCTCGTCGCGACCGTAGTCCCCCGCGAAAGAAAAGTGCGCCCCATTCGGGGTATGCACCACCCGGTCGACATTCATCCTGTTGAGCAGAAGACGCTGGGTGGGAACGGATTTGACGAGCACCTCGGTGTCGACGAGCTGATCGGTCTCCAGATATCGGCGCGTTGCGGCGGCACAGAACAGGTCGTCCATGTACGGGTCGACACCGGTGTAGGCGGCGTTGCCGCGGGCATCGGCGAGATCGAGGTGGACGAAGGCTGCGTCGAGTCGCAGGGCGGGCATCGCGATGAGCGTCTGCGTGCGGCCGTCGGGGTCGGGATACGGGGACTCGACGGTCTTGAGCTCACCCTCCCAGAATGCCGGCACGTCGGAACCGAGTCCGGCCCGGATCGGCAGGAACGGCAACCGGGCCGCGGCGGCCTGCAGACCGCATTTGACCATGCCCTCGTCCATCTCGCGTGCCTCGATGGCGCCGGTGGTGCGGGCGTGGGCGAACCACGGATCGTAGAACGGGGCGGAGTCCAGGGAGACGAAGCCGTAATAGACGCGTCGGACTTTGCCTGCGGCGCACAGCAATCCGAGATCGGGTCCACCGTAGGTGGCGATGGTCAAATCGGTCACCGCCGAGCGGGCCAACGCCCGGACGAGTGCCATCGGCTTGCGCCGCGACCCCCAGCCGCCGATGCCGATCGTCATCCCGTCGCGCAGCTCGCCGATGACATCGTCGAGAGTGCTCGTCTTGTCGGTGGGTGTTGACGCAGTGGGTGTTGCTGCCATGTCAGGCGTGTCCTCCTGTGTTGAGGGCCTTGCCGGTCGCCACGAACTCGTCGCGGTGTTCGTCGGCGACGCCGGCCAGATTGAGCTCGAAGGTGTATCCCTGCTCGAGGCGGTAGCTGGCCTTCACGTCCACCGGGTCGATGTGGTTGATCGCCGACTTCGCCGCGCGGATCACCCGGGTGTCCTTGGCGGCGATCTTCTCAGCGACATCGAGTGCCGCGGAATCGAGTTCGTCGGCGGCCACCACCCGATGGACCGAGCCGAAGTGCAGGAGTTGTTCGGCGGTGACGTTCTGGGCCGTGTAATAGAGGGTGCGCATCATGTGCTGGGGAACCAGGCGCGCCAGATGTGTTGCGGCGCCCAGTGCCCCGCGATCGACCTCGGGAAGACCGAAGACCGCGCCCTCGGAGGCGACGATCACGTCGGCGTTGCCGACCAGCCCGATTCCGCCACCGACGCAGAAGTTCTTGACCGCGACGACCACCGGGACGGCACAATCGTAGACCGCGCTGAACGCCGCGGTGCAGCCGTGGTTGGCGGCGATCAACGCCCCGAATCCCTCCGTGGCCTGCATCTCCTTGATGTCGACGCCGGCGTTGAAACCGCGGCCCTCCGCCCGCAGGATCACCACGTGTGTGCTGGGGTCGTTGCCCGCTGCGGTGATGGCGTCGGCGAGGTCGAACCACGCCGACGACGGCAGCGCGTTGACCGGCGGGTAGTCGACGGTGACGGTGACGACCCCGCCATCGGTGCGGGTAGTGGTGATCGGCACGCGTGCTCCTCTCGGCGAAGCGCTGAAGAAAACCAACCAAGCAATTGCTTGGTTCTTTGGTAGGGTAGCACCCATGACGACAGGGGCACAGGTGACCGGACGGCCGGGCCGATACGACCTCGGGCTCGCCGGACGGGTCGTGTTGGTGACCGGCGGTGCCCGAGGTGTCGGACTCGGCATCGTTGCCGCCCTCGCCGATTTCGGCGCGACCCCGGTGGCCTGCGCTCGACATTCGAGTGACGAGCTCGAATCAGTTTCCGCTGCAACATTTCTGCCGTGTGATGTGCGGGACGAGGACGCCGTGGCCGCCACCCTCGCGCGAATCGTGGAGACCCACGGGCGGATCGACGGCGTGATCAACAATGCGGGCGGGTCGCCGTTCGCACTGGCGGCCGACGCCTCACCACGCTTCGCGAGCAAGATCGTCGAACTGAATCTGCTTGCCCCGCTGATCGTCGCGCGTGCGGCGCAGGCCGTCATGCGTGGTCAGGAGAGCGGTGGCGCGATCGTCAACATCTCGAGCGTCAGTGGGCACCGCGCCTCCCCGGGTACCTCCGCGTATGGGGCCGCCAAAGCCGGACTCGACAGTCTCACCACCTCACTCGCCGTGGAATGGGCGCCCCGGGTTCGGGTGAACTCCATCGTCGCCGGACCGGTCGAAACCGAGCAGGCCCACCTGCACTACGGCGACGACGCGGGCATCGCCGCGGTCGGCCGGACGATTCCCATGGGTCGCATGGCGCGCCCCGCCGATGTCGGCGCCGCCGCGGCGTTCCTGCTCTCGCCACTGGCCGGCTACATCACCGGCGCCACACTGACCGTCCACGGCGGGGGCGAGCTACCGGCCTTCCTCGCCGCCGCCAACGCAGGCAACGACGTCTGATCTGCCCGGACGCCTGATCTGTACAACTACGCTGTGAACCGAAACATCGGAGAGGACAACAACAGTGGCTGAGAGCGCGTCCAATGCGGGTCGTGTGGTCGTGGTGACCGGTGCGGGTCAGGGAATCGGCCGGGCCCATGCGGTGGCCTTCGCCGCCGACGGCGCCAAGGTGGTCGTCAACGACTTCGTGGCCGAGGCCGCCGACGCGGTGGCCAACGAGATCCGTAATTGTGGCGGGGACGCGATTGCCGCCACCGGAGACGTCGCCGACTGGGACACCGCGGCCGGCATCATCGCCACGGCCGTCGACGAATACGGCGCACTCGACGTCCTGGTCAACAACGCCGGATTCGTGCGTGACCGCATGCTGGTCTCGATGGCCGAGGAGGAGTGGGACGCCGTGGTCCGCGTGCATCTGAAGGGGCACTTCGTGATGCTGCGTCATGCCGCCGCCTACTGGCGGGCGCAGGCCAAGGCCGGCAGCCCGCGCACCGCCCGCGTCGTCAACACCTCGTCCGGGGCGGGCCTGTACGGCTCGGTCGGTCAGGGTAACTACGTCGCCGCCAAAGCCGGTATCGCGGCGTTGACCGTTCAGGCGGCCGCCGAGATGGGCGGTTACGGTGTCACGGTCAATGCGATCGCACCGGCGGCACGCACCGCGATGACCCTCGGTGCCGGCGAGGCGATGGCCGCGCAGATGGCCGCCCCCGACGACGGCTCCTTCGACGTGATGGATCCGGCGAACATCTCGCCGCTGGTGTGCTGGCTCGCCTCGCCGCAGTCGGGTGAGGTCACCGGTCGGGTCTTCGAGGTGGAAGGCGGCAAGATCTCGATCACCGACGGCTGGCAGCGTAGCGTCGAACGCGACAAGGGTGCGCGCTGGGAATCGTCCGAACTCGGCCCGGTGATCGCCGAGATCATCGGTAAGGCGCCGGTGCCGATGCCGGTCTACGGCGCGCGCTGACACCGTTGGGCAGATACCTCTTGGGGGAACCATGACCGACTCCGTGGCGGCGGCCCGTGTCGCGGCGGCACGGGCCTATGTCGACGCACTGGTCAGTCACGACGCGAGCGGGGTCGACCTGCATCCGGATTGCACCCGAGTCGAATTCGGTGTCAAGACCGGGCGCAACGGACCGCATATCGCACGCAGTCTGGAACGCGGACCGCAGTTCCGGCTGATCCACCGTGTCAGTGGATTCGAGGCCACCGTCGACGGGCACAGCGTCACCACCCGCTACCTCGTACACGTCGCACCGAAGATGCTGGGGCTCGCGGCGCCGGTGTCGGAAACCTTCGTCATCGACGAGGACACCCGCATCCGCGCGATCGTCGCCCGATTCGGGCTGCCCCGGCGGGTCGGCTGAGCGCACCGACCCGCACGAGGTCACCACCGTTCAGGCGCCCGGCGCCCGAACCACCATCGGCACACCCGGGAAGTAGGCGGCGATCTCCGAGCGTGACTTGCGCAGGGCGGCGGTGCCGTAACCCTTCTTGCGGTGCTCGGGATGAATCCAGATCCGCACATCGACCTCGCCGGAGGTCAACTCGCCGAAGACGAAGCCCACCTTGGACTCCCCTTCGACGGCGACGAGCCAGACGGCTTCCTCGTCGTCGACGCGCGCGGTCGCCTTGCTCAGTTCCTCGGCCAGATCGCCTGCGGGAGCGCCCGAGCCGTCACCGGCCACGCCGAGTTCGGCGGTACGTGTGGCAAAGAGGTCGGCGTCCTCCTCCGGGGAGAACGGGCGCAGATCGAGGGTGTCACCGCTCGAGGCCGGTCGCTCGGCGAGGGTGAACGTCAGCGCCGAGTTCAGGTCGTCGAGTTCGGCCTGATTCTTGCGGCGCTCGTCCTTGGTGAGCTGATCGAGTTTCATGTCGAGGATCGCCTCGGCCCCGAGCTGGGACTTGTCCAGCAGCTCGGCAATCGCGGCGACCGCCTCGGAGTGGTTGTCGGCCTCGACGATGGTGTCGAGAACCTCGTGGCGCCGCTCGAGGGCGGTCAGAAGTGCGTCGGTGATGTCGCGACGGGAGGTCGCCAGGTCCAGGTCAGTCATGACTCGATCCTAGTGTGGAGTCGCCGCCCATGAGGGCAGACTCGATCTGTAACACGTTCTAGTCCTATTCTCGTCTACGATCGGCGATATCTGTGCACGTCATCGACGAATCTTTGCCACACCCTTCCTCAGTTCTGAAACACGTCCTAGTCTGGTCGTATGACTGAGGACAGCTCTGTGACCGAATACGACCCGTTGCGCAGCGGGGTCCATCTGGGTGATCTCATGGTCGCGGCCCTGCGACGGCATCGCGACCACAAGGTGCTCGAGCTCGGCGACACCGAACTCACCGGTGGCGAGATGGCCGACGCGGTCAGCCGGTACGTGCAGGCCTTCGAGTCGGTGGGGGCGGGATCGGGAACCGCGGTCGGACTCCTGGCGCTCAACCGTCCGGAGGTACTCCTGGTGATCGGTGCCGGGCAGACCCAGGGCTGGCGGCGCACCGCGCTGCATCCGCTCGGCTCGCTCGACGATCACGCCTACGTGCTCTCCGACGCCGGGGTCACCACACTGGTCATCGATCCGGTGCCGATGTTCGTCGAGCGGGCGGTGGCGCTGGTGGACCGCGTCGACAGCCTCAAGCAGGTCCTCACCCTGGGGCCGGTGCCGGAGGAACTGTCCGCGTACGGTCGCGACATCATCGCCGAGGCCGACACGTTCTCGCCCCGCCCGCTGACCGCGGCGGCGCTGCCCGGCGATCACATCGTGTCGATCACCTACACCGGCGGGACCACCGGAAAACCCAAGGGTGTCATCGGAACCGCGTCGGCGATGGCGACGATGACCCAGATCCAGCTCTCGGAGTGGGAATGGCCGGAGCGACCACGGTTCCTGATGTGTACGCCGCTCTCGCACGCCGGTGCGGCGTTCTTCGTGCCGACGTTGATGAAGGGCGGCACGATGATCGTGCTGTCGAAGTTCGACCCCGCACAGGTTCTCGCGACGATCGACGAGAAGAAGATCAGCGCCACCATGCTGGTGCCCTCGATGCTCTATGCGCTCCTCGATCATCCCGACTCGAAAACCCGTGACCTCTCGTCGCTGGAAACCGTGTATTACGGTGCCTCGCCGATCAATCCGGTGCGGCTCGCCGAGGCCATCGAACGTTTCGGTCCGATCTTCGCCCAGTACTACGGGCAGTCCGAGGCCCCCATGGTGATCAGCTACCTCGGCAAGCACGACCACCCGAAACCGGGCGAGGACACCCGCCGACTGTCGAGCTGTGGCCGGCCGTCGGCCTTCCTGCGCACCGCGCTCCTCGGCCCCGACGACGCGCCCGTCGCGCCGGGTGAACCCGGCGAGATCTGTGTGGCCGGACCGCTTCTCGCCGGCGGCTATTGGGGCCTACCCGAGCAGACCGCGGCGACCTTCCGGGACGGTTGGCTGCGGACCGGTGATGTCGCCCGGGAAGACGACGACGGCTTCTGGTACATCGTCGACCGCACCAAGGACATGATCGTCACCGGCGGCTTCAACGTCTTTCCGCGGGAGGTCGAAGACGTTGTCGCCGAACATCCTTCCGTCGCACAGGTCGGCGTGATCGGGGTACCCGACGACAAATGGGGCGAGGCGGTCACCGCGGTCGTCGTGCTGCGTGCCGACGCCGCATCCGACGATGCGGGACGGGCGCGGATCACCGCCGAGATCCAGAGTGCGGTCAAGGAACGCAAGGGTGCGGTGCAGTCACCCAAGCAGGTGATCTTCGCCGACGCGCTGCCGTTGACCGCGCTGGGCAAGCCCGACAAGAAGGCGTTGCGCGCACAGTTCTGGGAGTCGGCCGGACGCGGGGTCGGCTGAGCGGCATCGACCGAAAGCGTTCAGGTGCAATCACAGTCGCAGCAGTCGCAGCAATCCCCGCAGTCGTCGTTGCAGCAGGGGTCGGTGAATTTGTCACTGCAGTGATTCCAGTGGTCGGCGCAGCACGCCCGGCCCGTGCAGCCGGTCCACAGGAACGGGCCGAGGCGATCACGAAATCGTCGGTTCGGTGGGAACGGCGGGGGATAGGGCCAGGAGTCGGGGAAGTCCGGTGGTCGCGTGGCGGGCCACCGGGTCCGCGCATGCATCCGGCGGGCGATCGCGTGCCGTAGACCGTCGAGGAATACTGCCCGCAGCAACCGGTCGTCGTCGAGTCGGAGCCGGGAATATCGCTCGGTGATCCGGTCACGCCGGTCGCGACACTCGGCCAGCGCCGCCGTCACCTCGGTTCCGGTGGCGCGCAATGGATTGTATGCACCATCGAGCGCGTCGGCGTGATAGTCGTCGACGGCGTCGAGCAGGTGGGCGATCGTGCCGAAGTCGTAACCGATGGCCGCGAGGTCGGCGCGGTTGTCCGGCACGCCCGAGGCATCGGCGGTCGCAGCGAACACCTCGGCGCACGCCTGGCCGCTGGGATCGGTGATCTCGCCGAGAGATGTGGCAGTGCACTCGATCTCGGGCTGACGGTGCAGGGTGTGCAGGATGCGCTCGACGTCGAGAACCGGTGCATTCGACGCCGCCGCATGTAACCGTGATCCGATCACCCGGGCGGTTGCCGACCTCATCGGTGAGTGTGGCGCGAGTCCGAGGCGCTGCTCGGCGCGGACATCGTCGGCCTTGGCCGCGGCCAAGGTGAGCGACGCGCCGGCCGCCAGCCGGATACCCGGGTCGGTGGCGGTCACCACCGTGGCCGTCCGCAGGGACCGGAGTGGGCATCGGCCCGCTCGTGTGGTCGTTGCCGCACCGCCGTATTGGGCTTCGGTGAGGATCGAGATCATCACCGCGTCGGTGTTGGTGGTCAGTCGCGCGGCTTGGCCGTGACCGTCGCGCAACGCCAGACACAACCCGCAAAGATGTGCGCGCCACCGGTCGGCGAGTTCGTCTCCCAGACGGTGACGACAAGGTGTGAGGACCCCGAACATGCCGCCATCCAAACATCACGCTCCGGCTCGACGCCATCCGAGTCGCAGCCGTGTCCTTCAGGCGGACGACAACCCTTCGGTGGTCGACAACTCAGGTCGTCGACGCCGCGGCGGTCGTGATGATCTCGCACGCGACGTCGACCGCATGATGCGGGGGAAGGAGTCGCTCGGCGATCCGACGTGCGGCTGCTTGCGCGCCCGGGTCGGTCAGCACCGACAGATCGTCAGCACTCATCCGGCTCAACCGGCTTCCGGTTCCCGCACCGCAGCGGCGTAACGCGGCCGCCCAGATCGGTTGGTCGGCACTGAACCATCCGACGGCTGACGGAATCCCGGCCCGCAGGACCGAACCCGTCGTCCCGGCGCCACCGTGGTGCACCGCGGCGCGGCAATGCGGCAGCAGCGCTTCGTGATCCACCGTTCCGGATACCCGGAACAGACGGGAATCCGTGATCGGAAGGTCCAGATCGGTGTGGGCGATCACTCGCAGACCTCGATCGAGCAGGGTGGTGACCACGAACTCCATCCGGTCCACGGGGGTTCGCATGCTGCCGAAACCGACATAGACCGGCGGCGGTCCCGAGCAGGCGAAACCGATGGCCGCGTCGGTCCGGTCCAGGCCGTCGTTGATCGCCGTCCGGATCTCCTTGTCCGGGCACAGGAATCCGACGAAGGGGCGCTGCGATCCCCACTCGCGCGGCAGGTCGGGGAACAGGACCGGGTCATACACCTGGATTTCGGGGAGTCCGTCCTCGCGCAGACGTCTGCTGAATGGGCGCCGGTCCGGCGGCAACCCCAAACGTGCGCGCAGTCGGCGGTCGGCGCCGCGGGTCGAGCGCCACATGACCCGATCGGCGAGCGTCCATGCCACGCGTGAGACCAACTGCGGCACATCCCGATACACCGGCGAGACCGAGCCCGAGACACGCACCGGGCAGTAGTGCAGGGGAACGAAGGCGATCCCGCGGCTCTCGGCGATGGTCGCGGCCCGGTCCTGGGCGAGCAGGCCGGTGACGAGGACGTCCGACTCGTCGGAGAGCTCGGCAATCACCCGCTCGGACTGCTCCACCCCGTACGCGCTGACCTCGCGCAGCGCCCGGAATCGGGTGCGCGGATTGCGCGACTTGAGGTCGTTGCGGATCAGTGGACTGGCGAGCAGATCCGCGGTCGACGGACAGAGCTCGGTGGTCGGAATCATCGTTCGTGCAAAGGATTCCACCAGATCGGCCGCCACGGCCAATCGCACCGAATGACCACGCCGCACCAACTCGGCGGCCACCGCGGCCGCCGGTTGGACATCGCCGCGGCTGCCGTGCAGCGCGAAGGCGATTCTCATCCGCCCCACTCGCTCGCCTCGAGTTCCCATCGCTTCAACTCGGCGCGCACCAGGGCCGCCAGGGCGGCGTCATCGGCGGCCAGCCGCGGATCGAGGGACGTCACCGCCAGCCCGATCGCACGGGGTCCGACGCCGAACCATCCGCTCACACCGCCACCGAAGTCGGCCGTGCCCGCCGGCCGGCCGGTGAAGGCGCGCACCGCGATCTCGGCATCGAGTCCGCTTCCCAGGCTGCAGAATTCGGGCGACAATTCGCCGAGGTTCGACGCCAGGCACATCGGCGTCGAGCCGTTGGCGGCCAGGCGTCGCACCAGCCCGTCGCCGAGCGCCTGCGCGATCTGCGAGAGGTTCCCCATCGAGGACGCGGCCGTGGTCACGCTGCGGTAGGCCTCCTTGCAGGCCACCCGAATCGCGGTGAGATCGTGATAGCGGTCGTCGGATACCCGGATCCGGGCCGTCGTCCCGGTGGTGGCGTTGGCCCGACGGTCCCCCTCGGGGTGCATCGACACCGGAATCGATACGGGAACAACGTTATCGGGTCCCACGATCCCGGCCTCGGCGAGGAGTCCGACCATGATCGCGACGAACAACGCGTTCGCGCTGCCGTGCGCACGTGCGGCAGCGCGCGCGTAGTCGTCGGCCGGGATGCTCAATAGGATTCCGCAGGGTTCCTCCGCGATGAGTCCCCCCGGTCGCACCGGGCCGGCCGGGGTGGGTTCGCGCCGGGACCCGACCGTGCCGGCGATGAGTCGACCCGTGGCCAGCGCGGCTCGAGCGGCGGTCCGCACACCGTCGATGACGTCGTCGAGTGGACCCACCGGTTCGGTGGTGACGGCGTAATCGTTTCCGCGAACGGCTTCTTCGACCGCGGTCACCATCGACCATCCGTCCGCGACGGCGTGTGCGGCGATCAGCGAGACCAGGGTGGAGCGCCCGTCCGCCGAGTACGCGGCGGTCAGTCGCCACGCCGGTCCGTCGACGCTGTCGACCCCGCGCTCGGCCTGCCGTCGCGCCCATGCCACGGCGTCACCCTCGGCGACGGGCTCGTTCTCGAAGTGGGTCATCCCCGCTGCCGGTGTGTAATGCCAGCGATCACGGACCGGAGGCGGGCGACGTCGTGCGAGGCGGGACAGACGCCCGTACCGTAGCCGAGTCGCCAGGGTGGACAAGACATCCGGATCGAGACGGCCGTCGAATCGCCATGCCCCCTGGTTGATGACACCGAGTCCGAGGGCGTGCTCCATGCGGATGAACAGGTCGTCGTCGGTACCCAGGCGCTCGGTACCCAAACGCTCGGTGGGGCGACGCCGGATGTCCGTGTCGTGGTTGGTCATAGGCGTGTGAGGTAGGCGCGCAAGGTCGCGGGGGCGAAGATCACCAGGATCACGCAACAGCCGAGGAGTGTCCATCCGACGTCCGCGGTGAACTGCCCGTGATTGGCGAGTGCGCGAAATGACGAGATGAGGTGTGAGATCGGGTTGATCTCGGCGATCACCCCGAGCCATCCGGGCATCGTCGAGGTCGGCACAAAGGCGTTGGAGGTGAACGTCATCGGCATGAGGATCAGCATCGAGATGCCCTGGATCGCCGAGACCTTCGACAGCAGCACACCCATGAGGGCGAAGATCCAGCTCAACGAGAACGCGGCGAAGACGACGAGGACCACGCCGAGCAGCACACCGAGGGGGCTCGTGGGTCGATAACCGATCGCCAGACCCACCGCCAGCGAGACCGTGGTCGCGATGAGGTAGCGCGCCGTGTCGGCGATGAGCAGTCCGGCCAAGGGGGCGATCCGAGCGATCGGCATCGACACGATCCGGTCGAAGACGCCGCTGTCGATGTCCTCCCGTAATTGGGTTCCGGTGACGATGGACGTCGTCACCGACACCGAGACCAACACGCCGGGAACCAAGAGCTGCAGGTAATTTCCGACGCCACCGGCGACCGCACCGCCGAAGATGTTGGCGAACATCACGGTGAAGACGATCGGTACGACGACGACGTCGATGAGGCCTTGCGGCGAGTGGCGCATCCGCAGGAAACCTCGCCGTGCCAGGGCGAGGATCTGTCGCAGCGCCTGCGAGAGCGGCACCCGATCGAGTGGGGTGATCGGCCATTCGATGCCGACCGCCGGGTTCTCGGCACCCTCGATGGCGTCGGCGGTCTCGATGGTGCGGGCGCCCAGCACGTCTTCGGTCATGAGGCGTCCTGCCACGAGATCTCGTTGCCCGCTGCATCGTGGGTCGCCGGATCGCCGGTGAGGGCGAAGAACACATCGTCGAGCGTCGGGCGTTGAACCGAGAATTCGACGATACCGACCGACGCGGCCTCCAGATCGGCGACAGCGCGCGCCGCCAGTCCGGGATCGGTGATCGACGCCGACAGTCGTGCCTCGCCGGCCACCTGCGCCACCTCGGTGCCCAGGCTCTGCTGCAAGACCCCGGCCGCGCGGGGCAGTTGTGCGGCGTCGGTGATGATCACGTGCAGCGACTTGGTGCCGATGCGTTCCTTGAGGGTGTCGGCCGTGCCCTCGGCGACGACACGTCCGGAATCCATCACGACGATGGAATCCGACAGCTTGTCGGCCTCGTCGAGATATTGCGTGGTCAGCAGTACCGTAGTGCCGCCCGAGACGAGTTCACGCACGGCTTGCCACACCCGTGCCCGGGTCGCCGGATCGAGGCCGGTGGTGGGCTCGTCGAGAAACAGCAATGGCGGCGCGGTGATCAGGGAACACGCCAGATCCAGGCGACGGCGCATTCCGCCGGAATAGCCGGAGACCGCACGGCGGGCGGCGTGAGAAAGTCCGAATTGTCCGATCAGGTCGTCGGCACGAGAACGCGCTCGGACTTTGCTGAAACCACGCAGCTCGGCGAATAATCGTAGGTTCTCCTCGGCGCTGAGATCCTCGTCCAACGATGCATACTGACCGGTCAATGCGATGAGGGAGCGCACGGCGGTGCCCTGGGTCGCCACGTCGCGGCCGAAGATGCGCGCGCTGCCCCCATCGGGGCGGAGGAGCGTCGAGAGCATGCGGACCGTGGTGGTCTTACCTGCGCCGTTGGTGCCGAGCAGTCCGCACACCGAGCCGGTCGGGACCGACAGGGAGACGTCATCGACCGCGGTGACCCGCCCGAACGTCTTGCGCAGCGACGCGGCCTCGATGGCGGTCGGAGGCAAAACGACCATGCCGGGCTCCTTTCTCGACGCGATTGCGATACGTAGCCTACCGAGATCCGGACGATTCGGCGCCATTCAAAGTCTGCTTTGGTTTACCCGCCACGGGTGATTTCACAGGAATCTCGCAGAAAACGCCACATGGTTCGACAACGTAATCCATTGATCCGGAGAAAGAAATTGTGACGAATACCGCGAGTTCGGGTTATCTTGAGCGTGCTGGCGGTCTATCTGAGCCACATTTCTCGGTTGTTCACTGTTCGCGAGGTGCTGATTTGTCGGGTGATTCTGGTCGCCGTTCGCGGTGGCGTTTCCGCGTTTCCGCGGGTCTTCTGGTCGTCGCTGCCGCGGTGATGACCGGGGTCGTCGGTGAGCCGGGGGCCGCATACGCGACGCCGCAGAAGGCGTCCATCGTACGGACGGCGTCGGAGGGGACCGACCTCACCGCCCTCTATGTGTACTCCCCGGCGATGCGCAAGACGATCAAGGTGCAGGTGCTCACCCCGGCACACGCCGACCGGACTCGTCCGTCGCTGTACCTGCTCAGCGGACTCGGTGAAGAAGACCCGCAGAACAGCATGTGGTTGCGCAAGACCGATGCCAGGCGCTTCTACGCCGACAAGAACGTCAACGTCGTGATGCCGCTGGCGGGCAACGGCAGCCTGTACACCGACTGGGAACGTGATGATCCCAAACTCGGCCGCTACCAATGGGAAACATTCCTGATCGACGAGCTGCCGCCGCTGATCGATGCCACGTTCAACGGTAACGGCAAGCGGGCGATCGCAGGCATCTCGATGGGTGCGGGTGCCGGGTTGGTGCTCGCCGCACGCCATCCGGGTTTCTATCGGGCGGTCGCCTCCTACAGTGGCTGCTACACCACCACCGGCCTGGCCGGACAGACGTATCCGCGGGGAATCGTCACCGCATTCGGCGGCAACCCCGACAACATGTGGGGCCCTCCCAACGATCCCCAATGGGCCGCGCACGACGTGGTGTCGCTGGCCGGCAATCTGCGCGGCACGACGGTGTATGTCTCCAGTGGAACCGGGATGCCCGGCAAGTACGACGAGCCGGGGTACCCGGGAAACAGTGACCCGGCGAATCGCCAGGTCGTCGGGGGTGGAATCGAATTCGGTACCTACCTGTGTACACGGGAATTGCAGTCCCGACTCGTCGCCTCCGGCATTCCCGCGACGATTCGATACGTCGATCCGGGAACGCACTCCTGGCCGTACTGGCGCGACCAGCAGACGCAGAGTTGGCCCACCATTGCCCGCGGCTTGAACAGTTGATGCGCTTTCAACAATTGCTCCGTCCCGTTCACACGATCATTACCGGAGGTTTCGATGGAATACACAGAGCTCGCCGACTATCGGATTCCCGGCGGTCGGGTGACCGCGTGGGAGCCGACCGCCGACCCCGCCGCCTGGCAGCCCGATCCGCGGCGGCTGTCCTACATGCACCTCGAGCACGCGCGCCGCGCCCAGACGATGGGTGCCGACTGGTACAGCGAATGGATCGGCACGGCGTTCATGATCGACCGTCCCCTCGATCGAGAGGCACTCGCGGCCGCCATCGAGGAGTGGTACCGCAGGCATGAGGCGTTCCGGTCGTCGGTGCGCACCGATGCCGGTACCGGCCCCGAGGACGATCTGACCCGGATCACCACCGCAGCCCAGGCGATCTCGGTCCGCACGAGCGCACTCGGCGACGCGATGAGCGCCGACGAAGCCCAGGCCTGCGTGCAGGAGTACTTCAACAGCACCGTGTCACCGCTCCGGTGGCCCCACTGCGTTGCGGTCACCGTCGAACCGGACGGCGACGACAATCGTTTCTTGCTGGTCTTCGCCGCCGACCACACCGTGATGGATGCCTACACACAGGTTTTCGCGATCCGCGAGCTCACCACCCTGTACGAGGCCGCACTGGACACAACGCCGCACAATCTGCTGGATTACGGCAGCTACCTCGATTTCGCCGACGCCGAACGCGATCTCGGCGAGCAGATCGACGCCAACAACATCGCCGTCACCCTGTGGCGCGAGTTCTTCGAGACCCCGACATCGGTCGCGCAGCCGGGGCCGATGCCGACCTTCCCTCGTTTCGAGGTTCCCGACGGCCATTCTCCGACGATCACCTGCCCTCGCATCCCCGACGACGGATACCAGTCGAGCCTGTCGACATATCTCCTCGATCCCGCCCAGACCAAGGCGTTCGACACGGTGTGCAAAGCCGCGGGCACCTCGATGGCCGTCGGTGTGTACACGGCGCTGACGATGGCCGGTGCCGCCTGCAGCGGGGCCGACGATCTGCGGTTCATCAGCCCCGTCCACACCCGCACCGGCCCCGAGTGGGGCGAGGCGGTGGGATGGTTCGTCGGTGTGATCCCGATGCACGCCCGATTGGGCGGTGCCACCACATTCCGTGAGGCACTGCCTTCCGTGGCGGCGAGTGTCGGACGGTACCGCGATGCCGGCAGCGCTCCGTTCGCCCCGATTGCCGACCTGATCGGCGGCGACGTGACCCCGCCGGGATTCGTCATCTCCTACATCGACCTGCGACGTGCCGAGGGCGCCGACCAGTGGGACGCGCGCAATGCCCGCGTCCTGCGCAGCGCCACCGCCGACGCCGACGAGGTGTACTTCTGGATCAACCGAATCCCGGACGGCCTCAACGTCTCCGCCCGGTTCACCGCCGGTCCGCAGGGCGCTGCGGTCGAGGCGTTCCTCTCGACGTTCCACGCCATACTGCGCTCGGTGATCGCCGACGGCGACTGCCCGGTCGTCCTCGCCGATACCTCCGCACTGACCGGCCGGCGCCGGTGACGGTGCGGTTCTCACCACCCGGTGAGCTCGGACCGCTTCTGCGCGAGGCGTTTCCGGGTGGGTCCGTCGTGGAGTGGACCATGCGCTCCCCGGATCGGGCCAGACTCGGCTCGTCTCCCTCGGGTGCGGGAACCTTCCTGCAGTCCGATCACCTCGCGACCGCGGTCGCCGCTCGTCTACGCGGCGAACCGCATCGGGCGATCATCGGCTCCCTCACGCGTTTCGACGAGCCGCTCGACGCCGAGGCCATGGCGCAGGCGCTCACCGACTTCGTGCGGCGCCACGAGGAACTACGTGCGCACTACGTGGTCGACGAATCGGGGATCACCCGCGTGGTCGCACCACCGGATTCGGTGGAGATGGTCACCACCGTGCCGGACCCCGACCTCGTCCTCGACGAGGCGTCGGTCGGCGAGTATGCGGCGCAACGCATCACCTCGCTGACCGACTTCGATTCGGTACCCGCCATGGCATTCGGGGCGGCGGCGGGTGAGCGGGGTTTCACGTTCTATCTGGGCGCCGACCATGTCCACGGAGACGGATACTCGGTGTGGCTCGCGCTCGCCGAGATCGTCGCGCTCTACCGGGCACGGGTGCACGGCGAGCCCGCGGATCTGCTGTCGGTCGGCAAGTACGCGGATTTCATCCGGGCCGAGGCGATGTCGGCCGCGGCGGTCGCCGCCGACGCCGACAGCGTCCACACCTGGCGGGCGGCACTGCGGGCCAAGGGCGGGGTTCCGACCTCGCCGCTCGATCTCGGGCTCGACGGTGACACCGCCGTACCGGCGGTCCGTGCCCGTCGCGATCTGATCGACGCCGATGACGCCGCCCGGATCGACGAGCGGCTCGCCGGGACCGGCTGCACCTTCACCGGGTGTCTGTACGCGGCAATGGCATCGGCGCAGTTCGCGGTGACCGGTGATCGCCTGTTCTGTACGACGACCGCCCTGGCGACGCGTCCCCCCGGGCACGAACGCACCCAGGGCTGGTTGTGCAACTTTGCGCCGATCTGTTTCGAGGTGGACCCCGACGCCGACTTCGTGTCGCTGATCGGGGCGGCCACCGACGCCGTCCGCGACGCCCGCTCCGCCGCAGCCGCGCCGGTGGGTGCGGTACTCGGGGTGTTGGCGCAGACCGGTGAGTTGCCGCCGATCACGGGTTCGCCGCAGATGGTGACCTACCTCGATCATCGTCGGCTGCCGGGGGTCGAGGACCCGACGGTGCGGACGACGGTCGGTTTCCCCGGTGTCGGAAAGACCAAGAACGCCAACCTCTGGGTGAGCCGGATGACCGACTGCGTGACGGTCGAGACCCAGATCCCCGACAACGCGACCGCCCGGCGGAACATCGGTAACTACCTCGACGCGATCGCCGATATCCTGCACGACTTCGCCGCGGGTGCCGAGCGGCCCGCACCGCACACCGGCGCGACCGGGGCAGCGGTATGAAACTGGCGAGCCTGGAACACTATTCGGTGCAACCCGGCCGCTTCGTGCAGTGGGTGCCGGAGTGCGCAGCGGCGAACTCGTCGGCTGTGACGGTCATGGCGGTCTCGGAGAACGAGCGTTTCCATCTCGACTCGGTGCAGGAGGGTCACCTGGGCTGGATGACCCTCGTCATCGATATTCCCCGATCGGTGCCCCGGGAACTGCTGCGCCGCATGGCATCGGAGCTGATGTCGCGTCATGACGCATTGCGCAGCCATTTCGTCGCCGGCGATGACTATGTGCGCCATCATCATCAGGATGTCCCGGCGATGGTCGACGACGAGATCGATGCGCGCGACTGGGACGCGCAGGCACTCACCGACGAAGTACTGCGACGAACGGCATCGGCGTGTAATCCACTCCGATCCGGTGGGCACTTCTTGTCCGCCGTCTGCCGGCCGGACTCGACGACGGTGACCTGTGCCTTCGACCACGCCTACGTCGACGCCCGGTCGTTGACGGTGATCGCCGCCGACATCACCGATGTTCTCGCCGAACGCCCGTTACGGCCCGCGGCATCGGGTCTCGACGAGGTGCGCGCCCACATCCGTCTTCCGGACGTGCCCGCCGACGACCCGCGGCTGGCCGGCTGGGAACGCTTTCTCGAACAATCCGACTGGCAGATACCGGATTTCCCCTTGGATCTCGGCGTCGGCCCGGGGGAGCGCAAGCCGATGCGCACCGCGATGCGCACACTGGTGGCCGCCGACGACGCCCCCGAACTCAGTTCCGGTATCCGACGCCACGGCGGCCGTACGCTCTCGGCATTGCTGACCGCCATCGGAGTGGCCGTCCATCGGTCCGGAGGCCCGGAGGAGATGTCGACGATCATCCCGGCCGGACCCCAGACGGACCGACGCTTCGTGGGTTGGGTGGTCGACAACATCCCGATGCGCGTCGCATGTAGTGGTGATCCGTTGGAGCTCAGCCGGATCAACGCACGACGGGTGGCCGAGGCGACACCGCTGGCCGAGATCGGATTGACCCCGGTCTATCAGACCTTCGGAGATCGGTTGCGCCGCAGCCGAGACGACGTGTTCATGCTATCCTATGTGGACTACACCCGTTGGTACACACCGGCCGACGGCGTCGAGGTCCGTCAACTCTCCGGCGATCACGACACCGACAACGCGCAGTGGTGGCTGTGGCGCGACGAGAGCGGCATCCATGTGCGGGTTCGCTATCCCGATACCGATCAGGCCGAGAAGATCATCGACGCCGTTCTGTCCGAGACGGTTTCGGTGATCGGTGAGATCGTCGATCGCGTCACGATGCCTGCTGCGCAGGCACACGGTATGGCATGAGATCTCATACCGGCGTCACTGCTCAGCGGATGTCGATCGCCTGACCCGTCGACTCCGCGAGGTCGGCTCGTCCGCCCCGATGGTCGGCGGCGTACCACGCCGAGTTCCCACGAATGCCCAGATGCCGTACACGTCGCTGAGAGGTGCGGACGATGGCACGGGGTGCGAGGGCCACCGCGGACTTCGGTGCGACCTTGCGTACACGCTGTTGCAACTCCCAGTCGTCGGAAACCTGCTCGAGAGGCAGCCGCGGATACCCGCCTGCGGTCAGGTAGACCTCGGTGTCGAACGCGCAGTTCGGGCCGACAACCCCGAAAGTCCGCTGCGCATACGGGGGTTCGTGTCGGGTTCGCCACTTCTGTTGCAGGTGTCCGACTCGCCACAGCAGGCCGAGCAGGTCGTAGGGAACCGGCGAGTACGGTTCGTCGTGGCGTGCCCGTAATCGGCCGCCGACGAGTCGCCGGCCGGCCAGCAACGGCTGGAGCAGCTCGTGTAGCCACGTCGGATCGGGGACCGAATCCGAATCCGTCCGGGCGACGAACACCGCGCCGGTGTCGATGGCGTGCCGTACGCCGGTGTCGACGGCCGATCCGATGCCCTTCTGTGTCTCGGTGATCAGCTCGAACGGCCGGCGGGTGCCCTCGGCGATGAACTTCTCGACCACCTCCGCGGTGGTGTCGGTGCTGTTGTTGTCGATGACGATGACCCGAAAACCTTTCAGCAGTTGACGTTCGAGCACCGTGTCGAAACGTTGGGCGTCGAGGGCGCGCAGCGTCGAGGTGATCAGACGCTGCTCGTTGTAGGCCGGCACGATCACCGCCACGCGGGGCTCAGCGGACATCGGCGGCGAGGTCGGTGGAACTGCGGTCACCCGAATACCATTCGAGCAGGCCCTTGATCCCGAAGGCCTGTTGGCGGCGTTGCGAGGTGTAGACCAGGGCATTCTTCTGCAAGGCGATTCCCTTGGGGCCCACCAGCGACCGCACGCGACTCTGTAACACGGTGTCGTCGTCGACGTCCTCCATGCGCGTCCGCGGGAACCCGCCGGATTCCAGGTACATCTCGACGTCGATGGCCATGTTGTTGCCCACCACCGCATAACTGCGGCGGCCGGCGGCCGGTCCGCGGGCGGTCCGCAGGTACTCCACGGCGTGGCCGACCCGCCAGAGTTTGCCGACCGCGTTGAACAGGAACGGTGAGACGTCTTCGTCGTCACGGGCTTTCACCCGGCCGCCGACGAGCCGTTTCCCGGCGAACAGCGGGGTCAGCAGGGTGGCGAGCCAGTCCGGCGCCGGATGCGAGTCGGCGTCGGTGCGCGCGATGTAGCGAGCTCCGGAAGCGATGGCGTGACGCGCGCCGGTGTCGGCCGCACAGCCCGAACCCTTTTCGGTTTCGGAGATCAATTCGGTGGGGAACCGGGTTCCGGCCTCGATGAACTCGCGGACGAGGTCCGGGGTGCGATCGGTGCTGTTGTTGTCGACCACCACCACGCGGAATCCGTGCAGGACCTCACGATGCAGTGGGGCGTCGAACTCCTGATCCTGCAAGGCCTGCAGGGTGTCGACGATCAGGCGTTCCTCGTTGTATGCGGGGATGATCACCGCGACTGCGGGCGTCGATGGGCAGAGGTGGTCGGCTGTGGAATCGGATTCGTCGGCCATGGACGAAAGTCTATGTGCCCTTTCGCGTCGTGGCCACCGAGCGTCAGGGACCAGGCACCCGGGAGAGGGTGCCGTAGTCCACCGGGAGATCCTTGACCCCGTTGAGCCAGCCCGATCGGACCCGCCGCATCGGCCCGACCCGGGAGATGTCGGGCAGCACGTCGGCGATGGCGTTGAAGATGAGGTTCAGCTCGAGGCGGGCGAGGTTGGCCCCGATGCAGAAATGTGCCCCATTCCCGCCGAACGCGAGATGGGGATTGGGGTCACGAAGAATGTCGAAGGTGAATGGGTCGGAAAAGACGTCCTCGTCGTAATTGGCCGAGCTGTAGAACAGTCCGACCCGCTGCCCAGCGGTGATCGCGACGCCACCGAGTTCGGTGTCGGCGAGGGCGGTTCGCTGGAAGGCGTTGACCGGCGTCGACCAGCGCAGGATCTCATCGACCGTCGAACCGGGTCGTTCACGGCGAAACAGCTCCCACTGGGCGGGATGATCGAGAAACGCATTCATTCCGTGCGTGGTCGCATTTCGGGTGGTTTCATTCCCGGCGGTGATCAGCAGGATGACGAAGAAACCGAACTCCATCTCGTCGAGGGCCTCACCGTCGATGTCGGCCTGCACCAGGGTGGTGACGATGTCCTCACGCGGATTACGTCGCCGATCCTCGGCCATCTGGTATGCGTAACCCAGCAATTCGGCGTTCGCCGTGGTGGGATCGATCAGCTGATCCGGATCGTCGGAATTGATGATGGCGTCGACGAGTTCGTGAATTCTCGGACGATCGGCGGTGGGTACACCGATGAGGTCGAGGATCGCCTGCAGCGGGAGGTGGACGGCGACGTCGTCGACGAAGTTCCCGCTGCCGCGCGCCGCGGCCTCGGTCACCACCCGGCGTGCCGACTCCTGCAACGTGTCGGTCAGCGCACCAACGGATTTCGGCGTGAAGATGCGCGAGACGATCTTGCGTAGACGCGTGTGCGACGGCGGATCGTGGTTGATGAGAAGCGCTTTGGTGAACTCGATCTGATCGGCCGTCACGTACTCGGGGAGGCGGATGATCGCGCCGTTGGCATTGGTCGACCACAGCGCGTGATTGCGTGAGACCTCGCGGACGTGAGCATGCTTCGAGACCACCCAGAATCCGCCATCGTGGAATCCGCCGCCCTTGCCCTCCTCCTGGGCGTTCCACCACACCGGTGCCGACCGGCGCAGATGAGCGAACTCGACAAGGGGGATACCGCGTTCGAGGAGGTCGGGATCGGTGAAGTCGATGCCCGCGTCGAACGGACGGGCCGATGTGGTCTGCATCACCACACCATACACCAGAAGAATATCCGTATGGTCAAACGTCTCGGCCTCGTTCGCCGATTAGGGTGGATTCTCATGACGCGCGAGTGCCCGGTGAGGCCGATCGACCATGGGGCACGCTGATGCGGACGCACGGATGGGCCGGTGCGGTACCCGCCACCGATGAGGAGGCGGTCGCGCGCATTCTCGCGACCACCCGAGAGGTCATCGACGAACAGGGAGAGGCCACGCGTCTGACCGACGTGGCGCGACGACTCGGCGTGACCCGCCAGACGGTGTATCGCTACTTCCCGAGCACCGAGGCGTTGCTCTCGGCGACCGCCATCGACGCCGTCGGAGCGTTCCTCGACCGCATCGCCGGCCGCTTGGCGGGACTCACCGAGCCGGATGTGGCTGTGGTCGAGGGTGTTTCAGCGGTGCTGGAGGCGCTCGCCGACGACCGCTACATGGGCATCCTGCTGCTGCCCGGACATCAGAGCCTCCCGGTGATCGGACGGATCACCTCGGAGAACGCGCGCGTATTCGCGCGCAGCATGATCGAGCGGATGGATGTCGACTGGACCGCACGCGGTTACGGCGACCAGGACATCGAGATCCTCGTCGAGATCGTCTTGCGCACCCTGCAATCACTGATCATCGACCCCGGCCACGCGCACTCGGCTCCGGATCGCCGAGAGTTCCTCGACTGCTGGTTGGGATCGGCGATCCGTGCACTTCCGAGCGGAATTCGTTGAGCCGGCCCGGCCGAGGTCCGAGGAGGCGTCAGCCGGTGGCGGGTTCGCAGATCACCACCGGGATCTCGCGCTCGGTCCAGGCGTCGTAGGTGTCGAAGTCGGCATACACGTCGACCAGTTTGGGCCACAGGCGCGCGCGTTCGGCCTCATCGGCGGTGCGGGCCCGCAACTCGTGGCGATCGCGCCCGACCTCGATGGTCACCGCCGGGTTGGCGCGCAGGTTGAGATACCACGCCGGGTGATGCGCCAGTCCGCCCTGTGAGGCCACCACGACGAAGTTCTCGCCGTCGCGCAGATAGAGCAACGGTGCGGTGCGAGGCTTACCAGACTTGCGGCCGGTCGTGGTCAACAGGCACACCGGAACCGGCTTGTGCAGTGCCGCCCCGATTCGCCACGTGTTGCCCAGGCGGCCACCGGTGGCGCGGTAGACCACCGTGTTGAGCCGCGAGCCCACCTTGATCAGCCGCGCGACAACAGGCGAATCGAGTTGGGGTGGACGGTTGTTCGCATCCACCGGCTCAGATGCGTTCCAGTATCGTGCCAGTGGCCATCGCCCCGCCCGCACACATCGTGATCAGGGCGGTCTGTTTGTCGGTGCGTTCCAGTTCGTGCAGGGCGGTGGTGATCAACCGGGAACCGGTGCTACCCACCGGATGTCCGAGTGCGATCGCGCCGCCGTTGACGTTCACCTTGTCCATGTCGGCGCCGTGGACCTGGGCCCAACTGAGTACCACCGAGGCGAACGCCTCGTTGATCTCGACGAGGTCGATGTCCGACAACGACATTCCGGCCTTGCTCAGTACTCGTTCGGTGGCCTGGACCGGACCGTCGAGATGGTAGTGCGGCTCGGCACCGACGAGCGCCTGCGCGCGCAGCCGAGCCCGGGGGGTGAGGCCCAGTTCCCGTGCACGACCCTCGTCCATCAGCAGGATCGCCGCGGCGCCATCGGAGATCTGCGACGAGGTCCCGGCGGTGTGGATGCCGCCCTCGATCACCGGCTTGAGTCCGGCCAGCGACTCCGCGGTCGTCTCGCGCAGCCCCTGATCGCGGACGACGTCGAGGATGTTGCCGGTGAGTTCACCGTCCTTGGTGCGTTCCGGTGCTTTGAGCGCGAGTACCTCGCGGTCGAAGCGTCCTTCGTCCCAGGCGATTCGCGCACGCTGTTGGCTCCGCAGTCCGAGCGCCTCGATGTCGGCGCGGGTGATGCCGCGTCGGCGCGCGATGCGCTCGGCGGCCTCGAACTGGTTGGGCAGGTCGATGTGCCACGAATCGGCATGGTAGGGACCGGCATTCGTCCCGACGTTGGCGCCCAGTGGCACCTGCGTCATGGTCTCGACGCCGCAGGCGATGCCGACCTCGATGGTGTCGGTCGCGATCAGTCCGGCGATCAAATGATTGGCCTGCTGCGCAGACCCGCACTGACAGTCGATCGTGGTCGCGCCGGTGTGTTCGGGCAGACCCGCCGACAGCCAGGCCTTGCGGGTGATGTTGCCGGCCTGGGCGCCGGCCTGGGTGACACAGCCGCCGATCGCCTGCTCGACCAAGGCCGGGTCGATGCCCGCCCGTTCGATGAGGCCGCGCTGGGTCATCCCGAGGAGCTCTTCGGCATGCAGACCCGACAACCACCCGGCCCGCTTTCCGATCGGCGTCCGCACTGCTTCCACGATCACGGGAACACCCATGGTGGTTCCTCTCCTCCGAGGTTCTCTGCCGTCTGACGACCGGCACTGTCCTGCTCAAATTAGAACATGTTCTCGTTTGCGTCCAGCCTCGGGATCGATATGGCGATGGCGATGGGCAGAGGAAAGGGTGAAAGCTCCAGTTTCCTGGACAGAAGTCCAGAAAAGTCGAAGTGGGACGGTCGCCCAACACTGCGTTGGTGGGACAGACTGGGGCGACCGTCCAGAAAAAAGTAGAACAGGTTCTCGTGCTGCCGTGGTTTCTTGTGTACCGTGGATCACACAAGTGAGACCGAAGTCCGTTCTCATCTCACTACAGGTAACGACAGGTGGTGTGACAGTGGTCAAGACCGTCAACGTTTCCGCGGGGGAGTCGCCGAGCGGGGCGACGTCGTCAACGGAAGACCCGGGCAGCAGCCCGTTCATGACGCAGGAGGGCTGGGATTTCACCAGTCCCGATCTGCTCGAGCAGGGGCTCCCGGTCCAGGAGTTCGCAGCCCTGCGTTCGACGGCCCCGGTGTGGTGGAATGCGCAGCGCGAGGGCAAGGGCGGCGGATTTCATGACGGCGGCTATTGGGTGATCTCCAAGCACGCCCATGTCCGCGAGATCTCCAAGAACAACGCCGACTGGTCGACGGCGTCCAACGGGGTCATCATGCGTTTCGACGACGAGATGACCCAGGAGCAGCTCGACGTCACCAAGGCGCTGCTGATCAACCACGATCCGCCGGACCACACGCGGTTGCGCAAGCTGGTGTCGAAGGCCTTCACGCCGCGTGCGGTGCAGGCGCTCGAGGACAAGCTCGACGACGCGGCCCGGACGATCGTGACCCACGCGGCCGAACAAGGCACCGGAGACTTCGTCCACGATGTGGCCGTCGACCTGCCGTTGCTGGCCATCGCCGATCTGCTCGGTGTGCCCGAGGAAGACCGGGTCAAGCTCTTCACCTGGTCGAACAACATGATGAACTACGACGACCCGGAGTTCGGCGAGGACCCGGAGATGGCGTCGGCGGAGATCCTCGGCTACGGCTACAACATGGCCGAGGCACGTCGCAAGAATCCCGTTGACGACATCGTCAGCGTGTTGGTCAACGCCGATATCGAGGGCCAGTCGCTCGACGAGGCCGAGTTCGGCTTCTTCTTCATCCTGCTGACCGTCGCCGGCAACGAGACGACGCGCAACGCGATCAGCCATGGCATGAACGCCTTCCTCGAACACCCCGATCAGTGGGAGCTGTTCAAGCGGGAGCGGCCGGCCACAGCGGTCGACGAGATCGTCCGCTGGGCCACGCCGGTCAACTGTTTCCAGCGCACCGCCAAGCGCGACACGCAGGTCGGCGGCGTTGACATCGCCGAGGGCGAGCGCGTCGGGTTGTTCTACGGTTCGGCGAACTACGACGACGAGGTCTTCGAGAAACCCTACGAGTTCAACATCCTGCGGGATCCCAACCCGCACGTCGGTTTCGGCGGCAACGGTGCGCACTTCTGCGTCGGGGCGAACCTGGCGCGGATGGAGATCAACCTGATGTTCAACGCGCTGGCCGACCTGGTGCCCGACATCAGCCGGCTCGAGGCACCGCGTCGGCTGCGGCACGGCTGGATCAACGGGGTCAAGGAACTCCGGGTCGACTACGGGACGAAATGACCCACTCCGGAACCGCGCCGGCGTATCTGAACATCGATCGGGAGAACCATCCGGCGGTACTCGCCGGACGGCGCTCGCGTGAGTTCGTCGAGGCCCGGGACAAGCAGGCCTGGGTGGACAATTTCGCCGCCGACGCGAAGGTCGAGGACCCGGTGGGGCCGTCGATGTTCGATGCCGAAGGCATCGGATTCACCGGGCACCAACGGATCTCGGAGTTCTGGGATCTGTCGATAGCGACCACCGAGAGCATCGAGTTCGTCTTCGACGACGAGATCATCTGCGGCAACGAGGTCGCCTACATCGGTAAGATCGTCACCCACATCGCCGGTCACGTCTCCGAAGCCCACGGTGTGTTCACCTATCGCGCCGACGAGAACGGGAAACTCGCTGCGCTGCGGGCATTCTGGGAGGTCGAGAAGACGATCAACTCGGTGCGCCCGGCTTAGCAGACCCTCTCACCCGCTCGGAGCGCTCGACCCATGAAAAGTAGGGGAAGAATCTTCTTCCCCTACTTTCTCGTTCTTCCCCGCGAAATTTCCTGCGGAGGAACGGATTTCTTGCGGAAGAATCGCCAGGATCCCGGTGGAAAGGCGATTATCCACAGCTGTGGATGAGCTTGACCACGCCTGCTCGTTCTCGGGCATGCTCATCCCCATGAATTCCGACGACCGTCTGATCCTGCGACGTGATGCGATCAAGCGAGGTGCGACCGACGCCGAGATCGCACGTGGTCTACGCGACGGGACTCTTGCGCGTGTGGGGTGGGGTGGGTACGTCCCGGTGAAAGGCGACTGCGAGCTCGATGAGTTTGCGGTTCGCGAAGAGCGGTATCGCGATTCGGTCCTCGCGGCGGTTCGGATCGGCGGGGAACGGCGTTACCCGAGCCATCAGTCGGCGGCGGCGCTGCTGGGCATTCCGTTGCTGGACAGCGATACCTCGAAGGTTCATTTCACCTCGAAAGCCTCAGGCCGTACCACGCAGAGTCTGATCGTTCACCAAGCCCACATCACTCCGACCGATCTCGTCGAGGCCAACGGAGTTCTCGTGACGTCGATCGCACGTACCGTCTGTGACGTCGCGCGGGAAGGCACTTTCCGGCAAGCGTTGTGCGCTCTCGACTCCGGGCTCTACCAGGGCCGTAAGCGTGGTATTTCCGTCGACCTTGAAGGTGTCGCAGCGGGTATGCGGCGACAGCACGGAATTGCGTTACTGCGCAGCGCCCTGCCTTTGGCGGACGATCGATCCGAGAGCATCGGCGAGTCGCTGAGCCGCAGTGTCATGATGGAGTCGAAGTCGGTGCCGCGGCCCGAGCTCCAGGCGGAGGTCGTCGTCGCCGACGGCTCGGTGAAACGCTGCGATTTCGGGTGGCGTGACTCGCAGGGAAGTTTGCTGGTCGTCGGGGAGTTCGACGGCAGGTTCAAGTATCACCGTGCCTCGGCGGCCAGCGGGCATCGGCTTGCCGAGGACGTCATCTACGCGGAGAAGCTGCGCGAGGACGCGATCCGTGAGTGCGGGATCGTCGTGGTGCGGTGGACGTGGCAGGATCTGCGCGACCCCGACGCCTTCGTCCGCAAGATCCTCGGGGCTCTCCGCCGCGCAGGAATCGTTGGCTGACCTGTTCTTCCCCAAGAAACCCATTCCTCCCCTGACAATTTCCAGGGGAACAACGAAATCCTTGGGGAAGGATCCGAGACATACGTCAGTGCTGTGGCTTGTCGGACCCCACGAGCCACATCGAGAAGTATTGCGAACCACCGCCATACGCGTGGCCGAGGGCCTTGCGGGCGTCGGGCACCTGGTGTGCTCCGGCCTTGCCCATCACCTGGATCGCAGCCTCGGCGAAGCGGATCATGCCCGACGCGCCGATCGGATTCGACGACAACACGCCGCCGGAGGCGTTGAGTGGGATGCGTCCACCGATCTCGGTTTCGCCGGCCTCGGTCAGCTTCCAGCCCTGGTTTTCCGGCGCGAAACCCAGGTTTTCCAACCACATCGGCTCGAACCAGGAGAAGGGCACGTAGATCTCGGCGGCGTCGATCTCCTCGACGGGGTTGTCGATGCCGCCGGCCTTCCACAGTGCCGCGGCGGCATCCCGACCGGCCTGTGGGCTGACGACGTTGCGGTGCGCGAAGGCCAACGGCTCGGTACGCATCGCGGTCGCGTGAATCCATGCGACCGGAGTTCCCTGTGCCACAGCGTCATCGGCGATCTGCTCGTCGCCGATGACCACGGCGCACGCCCCGTCCGACGACGGGCACGTCTCGTCGTAGCGGATCGGGTCCCAGAGCATCTGCGACGCCATGACCGACTCGGTGGTGATGTCGGGCTGATGCAGGTGTGCCAGCGGATTGAGGGCGCCGTTGCGACGGTCCTTGGCCGCGACCATCGCACCGATGTGCTCGGGGGCGCCGGACTGCCGGATGTAGGCGCGCACGTGGGGCGCGAAGAATCCGCCCGCGCCTGCGCCCACCGGCTTGGTGAACGGCACCGGAATCGACAACGCCCACATGGCGTTCGACTCCGACTGCTTCTCCCACGCGACGGCCAGCACCCGACGGTGCACCCCGGCGAATACCAGTGACGCCGCGACGTTGGCGGTGGAACCACCGACCGAACCCGCGGTGTGTACCCGGATCAGTCGTTTGCCGACGGCGCCGAGCGCCTCCGCCATCGCCAGCTCGGGCATCATGGTGCCCTCGAAGAGATCCGGGGCCTTGCCGATGACGATGGCGTCGATGTCATCGATCGAGACCTTCGCGTCGGCCAGCGCCGCGTCGATCGCCTCCCGGCACATCCCGGCCATCGTCACGTCGTGCCGTTTGGCGACATAGTGTGTCTGGCCGGTGCCCAGAACCGCCGCCCGGTTGTTGTGTGCCATCAGTTCTCGTCTCCCGCGGTGTCGGCGCCCAAGGTGACCACCATGTTCTGTTGAAGCAGTGGACCGCTCGTCGCGTGCGCGAGCGCGGTCTGCGCGTTGCCGCCGAGGATCTCGTTCGCGGCGTAACCGATCCGTTGCAATCCCGCCGAGAACAGCGAGTTCCCGGCGAGGACACCGCCGGACGGATTGATGCGCACCGACTCCGGCAGGCGTAACGCGTTGCGCACGATCAGTTCTTGATGCGTGTAGGGTGCCGCGATCTCGGCGACGTCGACGGCGCGACTCCGGTCGCCGAACGCGGTATCGCCGGCCAGGGTCGTCGACGGCGACACCGTCAGGTCCCGCGCGCCGAAATTCGGGGTGTCGATGCGATGATCCCACCCGGTGATGAACGCGGGATTGGCCACCAGCTCACGCGCCCGACGCTCGGAGGCGATGATGACCGCCGCCGCGGCATCGGTGTAGGGCGCGATGTCGTGGGCGCGCAAGGGATTCGCGACGTAGTCGGCACCCAGGAGGTCGTCCACCGAGGCGCCGGTGGTACGGGCGGCCACCGCCGCCATGTCGGCCTCGGTCCACGTTCCGGCATCGAGTCCCGCGCGGGCCTGCAGTGCGGCGAGCGACCGGGCCTGTGGCCACAGCGGTGCCACCGTGTACGGGTCGGTCTGCAGCGCCAGGGTCAGATCCATGTCGCCGGCAGTCGATTTGCCGAAGCCGTAGGCCAGGGCCAGATCGACCTCGCCGGTGGCGATCTTCACCCAGGCCTCGTAGAGCGCCCACGCCGCGTCCATTTCGACGTGCGACTCGTTGATGGGCGGCATCGCACCGATCGAGTCGATGGCCGAGATGAACGAGAAAGCGCGTCCGGCAAGGTAATCCGACGATCCACTACACCAGAAGCCGATATCGGTCCGGCTGACGCCGAGATCGGCGTAGAGCTTGGAGAAACAGGGGATCAGCATTTCCACCCCATTGGTGGTGCCGTGGGTCCCGACGACATTCGGGCTGTGGGCGAACCCGACGATCGCGATCCGGGGGAGGGTCATGACGACATGTCCTTTGTGATGGGCGAGAAAGTGTTCGGGCTCAGAGGAATTCGCGGTAGGAGGCGTAGTCGGCGTCCGGCTCACCGGTCGGCCGGAAGTGGCTGATGCTGCCCAACGAGAGTTCACGCTCGTCCTCGGGGACCCACGCCGCCTGCACGCGCATCCCCATCCGGACCTCGTCTGCCGGGCAGTCGAGGATCAGATGCAGGAACGGGATGTCGGTGCCGTCGAGCAGCACGTAGGCGGCGACGTACGGCGGCTTGATGCGTTGTCCCTGAAAGGGGACGTTGACGATGCAGAAGGTGGTGACGATCCCGGTGTCGGCCAACTCGACCCGCTCCACCGCGGGTGCACCGTCGGACGGGCTGACCTTGCGCGGCGGGAAGTACACCCGACCGGCGTCGACGCCCGACCCGATCCGGGAGCCGTAGAGTTTGCCGGCCTTGAGCCCCTCCAGGTACCAGGACTCCTCCTCGGTGGCCGAGTGGGTGATCGTGGTGGTGATCGGGGTCGTGATGACGACGCGCTCGCCGGCGTCGACCTCGGCGGTATTCGGTTCGGCCGGCGTTGCGGTCTCACCCGGGGCGAAATGGCTGATGTCGTCGATTCGGCCGGTCCGTGCGGCGCGCCAGACGGCGTGCACGCGCAGCCCCGTCGTCACGTCGTCGGCCGAATCCACCAATAGGGCGTGCAAGAGAGCGGTGTCGGCGCCGTCGAGGCGGATCAACGCCCAGGCGAACGGCACGTCGAGCGGTTGGGGAGCGGCGGGTTGGTCGACCCACGTCCACGAGACGACGGTGCCGGTGGCGGCGACGTCGATGAGATCGGTGGTCGGGGTACCCGATCCGGGATCGAACTCGACCGGCGGCACCGAGACCGTGCCATCCGCGGCGCGTGAGCCGACGATCCGGCCGTCGCGCAGACCGAGCGCGAACTGCGACAGCACCGGACCCAGCGACCGGGTGTACCCGAAGGTGTTGGTCAGCGGTGCGGTGAGGACGGGGGTCTCGGGTTCGGGAACGACCGCCACCGGGTCTGGGACTCCGGGTCGGTCACTGGTTGCGATGCTGCTCACACAATCGAGTAGAACACGTTCTAGTATTGGGCACAAGACGCACGTCGGCACGCCGAGGATCGACAACCCCGAGAGGACGGCATCGACCGTGAAACTGGCTTTGCAACTGGGATATTGGGGAGCCGGTCCCATCGCCGGCGCGGCCGAGCTCATCGCGGCCGCCGAGACGAACGGCTTCGACGCCGTGTTCACCGCCGAATCGTGGGGTTCGGACACCTACACGCCGCTGGCATGGTGGGGATCGGCCACGTCCCGTGTCCGCCTGGGCACGGCGGTCTCCCAGCTGTCGGCGCGACCGCCGACCTCCCTGGCGATGGCCGCGCTCACCCTCGACCACCTCTCCGGCGGCCGCCACATCATCGGACTCGGGGTGTCGGGCCCGCAGGTGGTGGAGGGCTGGTATGGCGCGCCATTCGCCAAACCCCTTGCCCGGACCCGCGAATACGTCGAGATCGTCCGCGCGGTGCTGGCGCGCGAGACACCGGTGCGCAGCGACGGGCCGCACTACCCGCTGCCGTACCCGACAGACGCGCCCGGATCGACCGGCCTGGGCAAGTCACTCAAGCCGATCACCCATCCGCTGCGGGCCGACATCCCCATCTGGCTCGGCGCCGAGGGTCCGCGCAACGTGGCGCAGACCGCGGAGATCGCCGATGGCTGGCTCGCCATCTTCTACAGTCTCGCCCTGGCCGATCAGTACGAGCAGTGGTTGGCCGAGGGCTTCGCCCGCCCCGGGGCGCGACGAACGCGTGAGGAGTTCGAGGTGGCGGCGACCGTGCAGGTCGTCGTCACCGACGACGTCGCCTCCGCCGTCGACCGGTATCGTCCGTCGACGGCGCTGTACGTCGGCGGAATGGGCGCCGAGCAGAAGAACTTTCACGCCGAGCTCTACACACGGATGGGCTACGGCGACGCCGTCGAGGAGATCGGACGATTGTTTCGTGCGGGCCGCAGGGAGGAGGCGATCGCGGCGGTGCCCGACGAGATGGTCCGCGAAACCCTGATCGTCGGCACCGCCGACGAGGTACGCGCGCAGATCTCCTTGTGGGAGGCCGCCGGAGTCGACATGCTGATGGTCACCGCGCGTGACGTCGAGACCATCGAGACCCTGGCCGGGCTGGTGTGAACCACGCTCAACCCGCGGTCGCCGACACCCGGCGCTCGCTCAGCGACAAGTGAAAATCCTTGGGCACCATGGTGAGACGCTCGTCGACGGTCAGCTGGTAGTCGGGGTCGGCGCGCAGGTCGTATCGGTGTAGCAGGCTCGCGAGCACCAACACCGCCTCGTGCAGGGCGAACTGGCGTCCGATGCACGAGCGCACCCCGGTGCCGAACGGCTGGTAGGTGTGCGCGGGCCGCTTCTTGATGTTCGCCGAGAGAAACCGATCCGGGTCGTAGACGTCGGGGTCGGTCCACACCTGCGGATCGCGGTGCACCAGGCCCAGCAGCACGATCGCCCAGTCCTGGGTCCGCATCCGGTGGTGACCGCCGATCACGGTGTCCTCCCGCGGGCTGCGGGCGAAGGCGGGAACGGTCGGCCAGATCCGCAGCGCCTCATCGAGGCAGCGTCGGATGTAGCGGAACTTCGGCACCTGCTCGAACTCCGGCATCGCCGACGGATCCGTACCGAGGATCTCGTCGGCCTCGGCCTGGGCGCGCGCGAGGCACTCCGGGTTCTGGGAGAGGTAGTACAGGGTGAATGACAATGCCCCGGAGGTGGTTTCATGCCCCGCGACCAGAAAGGTGAGGATCTGGTAGCGGATGTTGAGCATCGAGAGCTTCTCGCCCGTCTCGGGATGGGCGACGTTGAGCATGATGCCGAGTAGATCGTCACGGTTCGGATCGCCTGCGCGGGCCGCGATCACCCCGTCGAGGAGTGAGTCGACGTACTCCTGGTGCTCGGCGTTGCGGCGGTCGAGATAGCGCATCAGGAATCGGCCACCCGGAGCGGTACCCAAGCCGCCCTTGCGTCGGCCGGTCTCGAGTGCGCGGATCATCGCACCGATGAACGGATGCGGCTGCGCAGAGGAGAACGAGCCGAAATCCTGACTGAAAGCGGTGCGCGTCAATGTCTCGAGGGTCAACTTGGTCATGTCCCGGGTGACATCGGTGTCGCCACCGCGACGGTCCCAATAGTCGAAGAGTTCACTCGCGGTGGAGATCATCGTCGGGTGGTAGGAGCGGATCGCCGACTTGGTGAATGCAGGGATCAACAACTCATGCGCCAGTTGCCAATTGGGTTCGTCGTTGCGCGCGGTGAACAAACCGTCGCCGGCGTACTGGCGCAGCGCGGTGATCGCCGGTGGCAACGCCTTGCAGAAACGGGTCTCATCGCAGAGTTCGGCGGAGAGCTCGGCCGACGCGACGAACACGAACTTCTGCCGGAAGATCTGCATCTCGAAGATCGGGCCGAGGCCCGGGCCCCACTCGAGGATGCTCAACACCGGATTACGCGGATCGGAGACCCCGAGGTCACCGATGACCGGGCGCCGGGTGCCGGCATGCGGGAATCGTTGGCCGGACCAGTCGTTTTTCAGCGGGCGTCGCAACACATCCTCGACGATGCTCGTCGTGGGCGGTGGTGTCAACGTCGCCCGACGTCACTCGCCGGTGAAGACCGGCTTTTCCTTGGCGGCGAATGCTTTCGGGCCGACCTTGGCGTCCTTGCTCTGGAACACCGAGATGCCGATCGGCGCCTCGATGGCGAAGGCGTCGAGTTCGTGCATCCCCTCGGTCTCGCGGATGGTCCGCAGGATCGCCTGCACGGCGAGGGGACCGTTGGCGCAGATCGCATCGGCGAGCTCGAGAGCCTTGTCGAGGGCGGCGCCGTCGTCGACGACGTGGCCGATCAAACCGTATTCCTTGGCCTCGTCGGCGGTGATGTGACGGCCCGTCAAGAGCATGTCACAGGCGACGGTGTAGGGGATCTGTCGCACCAGCCGTACTGCGCTGCCGCCGAGCGGGAAGAGTCCCCAACGTGCTTCGGATACACCGAATCTGGCACTTCGGCCGGCCACCCGGATGTCGGTGCCCTGCAGGATCTCGGTACCGCCGGCGATCGCCGGGCCCTCCACGGCGGCGATGAGCGGTTTGGTCAGTCGGCGGCCTTTGAGAAGCGCAGGCAGCGACGCCGGGTCCCAGGCGCCCTGTTTGACCGTGTCGCCGGGAGCGTTGCGCGACATGGCCTTGAGGTCCATGCCGGCGCAGAACGCGCCCCCCGCGCCGGTGAGGATCGCCGCCCGGATCTCGGGATCGGAGTCGACCCGGTCCCAGGCCTCGGTCATGATCGCCATCATCTCCGAGGACAGCGCGTTGCGGGCGGCGGGGCGGTTCATGGTGACGATCAGAACGTGTCCGCGTTGCTCGACCAGACAGTGTGGCGCCTCGTCGGTGGCGGATTCGGCATGCGACATCGTGGTCATCTCGACCCCCAGATCGGTGGAAGTGGCATGTGGGAGGAACGTGCTCTTGCCGGAAACGATAACACGTTCTAGTTTTGTGTCATGGCTTTCACCATCGGGGACCTCATCGAGCATGCGGTCGACCTCATGCCGGACCGCACCGCCGTCGAATCGGGCGACCGTTCGCGCACCTATGCCGAACTCGAGGCCCGCAGCAACGCCCTCGCGCACCACCTTCGTTCGCTGGGCGTTAAACCAGGTGACAGAGTGGGTCTGTACAGCCGAAACACGATCGAATCCATCGAGGCGATGGTCGCGATCTTCAAGGCGCGGGCGGTGATGGTCAACGTCAACTACCGCTACGTCGAGGCCGAACTCGACCACATCTTCTCCGACTCCGGGATGACCGTGCTCATCCACGAACGCCAGTATTCGACGCGGGTGTGCAACGTGTTGTCGAATCGCGACGCGGCCGGCGATGTGCGGCCGGTCGTCGCCCACCGCGTCGTCATCCCCGATGGCAGTGACGTCGAGATCGGGACGCTCGTCGCCCCGGTCCTCTACGACGACGCGATCGCAGGCGAATCGATCGAGCGTGACTTCGAGGAGCGCTCCGACGACGACCTGTACATTCTCTACACCGGCGGCACGACCGGCAAACCCAAGGGTGTCGTGTGGCGGCAGGCCGACGTCTGGCGGGTTCTCGGCGGCGGCATCGACTGGTACACCGGCGAGCCGGTCACCGACGAGTGGGAGCACGCGCGCACCGGCGCCGCGGGCGGACAACTCGTCCGATTCCCGATCCCGCCGTTCATCCACGGAGGCTCGCAGTGGGCGGTGTTCCAGGCGCTCTTCGGCGGCGGAAAAGCGGTGGTGTATCCCGATTTCGACGCGCACGCCGTCTGGGAGGCGGTCGGCCGGCACGGGGTGAACGTCATGTTCATTACCGGAGATGCCATGGGGCGACCGATGATCGAGGCGCTCGGTCAGCGCGACTACGACACCTCCACACTCGTTTCCGTGGCGTCGTCCGCGTGCCTGTTCTCGCCGAGCATCAAAGAGCAGTTCCTCGAACGCTTCCCGAACGCCGTCATCATCGACGCGATCGGATCGTCGGAGACCGGATTCGGCGGGATGGCCGCCGTCGTCAAGGGTGAGTCACACGTCGGGGCGCCACGGGTCAACGCCGACAAGCAAACCCACGTGCTGCGCGAGGACGGGACCCAGGTGGAGCCCGGCACCGGTGAGGTCGGGGTGCTCGCGCGCACCGGTCACATCCCGCTGCGCTATCACAACGATCCGGAGAAATCGGCCAAGACGTTCAAGGAATTCAACGGGATTCGCTACTCGATTCCGGGGGACTTCGCGCGGGTCGAGGCCGACGGCACCATCACCATGCTGGGCCGCGGATCGGTGTCGATCAACACCGGCGGCGAGAAGGTCTATCCCGAAGAGGTCGAGGCGGCACTCAAGGCACACCCCGACGTCTTCGACACCGTTGTCGTCGGGGTCGCCGACGACCGGTTCGGGCAGCGAGTCGCCGCGGTGATCGCCGCGCGTGACTCGGCGCGGCCGACGCTCGGAGAGCTCGCCGATGTGGTGCGCAAAGAACTGGCGGGCTACAAGACGCCGCGCAGCGTGTGGTTCGTCGATGAGATCAAGCGATCACCGGCGGGCAAGCCCGACTACCGGTGGGCGGCGTCGGTCACCGAGAGCCGCCCGGCCGATGAGACAGCAGACACAGAGATCAAAGGGGCCACTCGATGAAGACAGAACTGGCAACACGATTCGGGATCGACTACCCGATCTTCGGATTCACGCCGAGCCAACACGTGGCCGCGGCGATCAGCCGGGCCGGTGGCCTCGGCGTCCTGGGGTGTGTGCGGTTCAACGATCCGGAGGAACTCGACGAGGTCCTCGAGTGGATGCACGACAACACCGACGGCAAGCCGTTCGGCGTCGACATCGTGATGCCTGCGAAGATCCCGACCGAGGGCAGCCACACCGACCTCGACGCGATGATCCCGCCCGAGCATCGCACGTTCGTCGAACGCACGCTCGACGACCTCGGTGTGCCGCCGCTGCCCGACGGCGACCGGGTCAATGCCGGAGTACTCGGCTGGCTGCATTCGGTGGCGCGTTCGCATGTCGACGTCGCGATGACCCACGCCGACAAGTACGGCCAGATCAAGCTCATCGCCAATGCCCTCGGGTCACCCCCCGCCGACGTCATCGCCACCGCCCACGACCACGGTGTGTCGGTAGCCGCCCTGGCGGGCGCGAAAGATCATGCGCTGCATCACGTCGACGCCGGAGTCGACATCGTCATCGCCCAGGGATACGAGGGTGGCGGTCACACCGGTGAGGTGACGTCGATGATCCTGTGGCCCGAACTCGTCGACGCCGTCGGCGACCGGGCACCGGTGCTTGCGGCCGGCGGCGTCGGCAGCGGTCGACAGATCGCTGCCGCGATTGCGCTAGGCGCACAGGGTGTCTGGATGGGGACCTATTGGCTCACCGCCGCTGAGTACAAACTCGGGGTGCCCGAGGGGCAGGAGGGGCCGTCGACCGTGCAGCAGGCGCTGCTCGACGCGAGCTCGCGGGACACCGTGCGCCGCCGCATCTATTCCGGCAAGCCCGCTCGACTGCTCAAGACGAAGTGGACCGACGCGTGGGATGCCCAGGGCGCACCGGAGCCGCTGCCGATGCCGCTGCAGAACATCCTCGTCTCCGAGGCGCACGCCCGAATCTCCGCGTCCAGCGACCCCGGGGTCGTGGCGATGCCCGCCGGTCAGATCGTCGGACGCCTCAACGCGATCACCCCGGTCGCCGAGCTGATCGCCGACATGGTCGCCGAATACGAGGAATCCGTCGCCCGGATGCAGAAAACATTGGAGGGGTAGCGCTTCGGTACGAAACCAGCCTTGGCGCAGGTGGTCTCGAGGCTCGCCGCACGCGGCTCGCATCTCGACCATCGATCTGTGATGCTCCACCCTACCTGCCCGACGGCCGTCCCACTCCGATGGTCGAGGTGCCGAGGAGCGCTAGCGACGAGCCTCGAGACCCCTTGTGCCGAAGTCATTCCGGGTCACGGTGGCACGCGCACCTCGACCATCGGGTGGGAATTATCGCTATGGAGTTGTCAAACAACAGATGCGGTCCCGGCCGGGCCGGGTGCAAGGAATCAGGTAGTGGGGCAGGGTAGGTCAGGCTGCGGTGTCGTCGAGTCGCATGGTGCGTCGGTGATACGACGGAACCGGCCGGCGTTTCGGATCCACGCTGGCGGGTGGGATCAACCAGGGGTGCCGGTCGAAGCCCATGATGATGTCCCACCCGTGGTGATGCACATCATCGTGGCAGCTGGTGCACAGCAGGCATCCGTTGTCGAGGTCGGTGGGACCACCATCGGCCCAGTGGTGCAAATGGTGTCCTTGGCAGCGCCCAGCGTGCGCGCCGCATTTGATGCATCCGCGGTCACGCACGAGTAGGGCTTTGCGCTGGCCGGGGGTGAAGAAGCGTTTTTCTTCGCCGACGCTGAGGGGCACCCCGTTGGGGTCGAGGATGATTTTGGTGATGGTTGTGTCGCATTATCTCAACGGATCTCGAGGCTCGCCGCACGCGGCTCGCACCTCGACCATCGATCAGGAGGGTTTGCTCGGCCATCGGGGAACGCGGTACGCGGTGTCAGCGCTCAGGCGCGGCTCGTGCAAAGGCGGAGTCTACGAGTTCGGTGCGCGTTCAGGGCTGGGGTGGATGGATGTGGCTGGGAGGCTTGTTATCTCACCGGGTCTCGAGGCTCGCCGCACGCGGCTCGCACCTCGACCAGCGGGGGAAGATGCGATCGAAGGACGTTCGGCCTTCCCGTCCCGTGGCCCGTCTCATCCGATGCTCGTCCCACCCAGGTGGTCGAGGTGCCGAGGAGCGATAGCGACGAGCCTCGAGACCTTTTGTGCCGACTGTGTTCTCGACCGTCTCGGATGTCAGGGCCGCTGATAACGGCCGTCGATGCGGACCCAGGTCGGCGGCTCGGTGGATTCCCGCAGCCGGCGCTTGAGGGTTTTGAAGGTGGCCGTCTCCGGTAGGGCATCGACGACGCGAATCCGGTGCGGCCACTGCTTCGGCCCGAGATCGGTTTGTGCAGAGAGGAAATCGGTCATCTCGGCCGGGTCGAGATCGCCGTCGGTCACCAGTACCGCCTCGATGTGGTCGCCGATCTCGACGGGCACACCGAAGACGGCGGCCTGGCGGATGCTTCGATGGCGCAGCAGAATTCGCTCGATGGGTCCGGTTCCCAGGTTCTCGCCGTCGACGCGCATCCAGTCGCCGAGACGTCCGGCGAAGTGCAGGTAACCGGCGTCGTCGACCCAGGCCAGGTCGCCGGTGTGGTAGATGCCGCCGCGCATCCGCTCGGCGGTCGCGTCCGGGTCGTTGTAGTAGCCGCTGAACAGGCCTGGTCCCGAGGTGTTCACGATCTCCCCGATCTCTCCGGTGCGCGTCGGCGTACCGGTATCCGGGTTGACCACCGCGACCGGAGGGCGCAAGGGGCCCAGTGCATCCGGGGGAGTATCGGGGGTGCGGGTGATCGCAACGCCGCCCTCCGTGGAACCGAAACCGTCGACCACCCGGCAGCCGAAACGCGCGGCGAAGCGCTCACGATCGGCTGCCGATGCCTCGTTGCCGTACATGATGCGCAGACTCGACGACGCATCGTCGGGCGACTCCGGGGTGGCGAGGATGTAGTTGAGCGGCTTACCGACATAGTTGGCGTAGGTGACCCCGTGATGTCTCACGTCGGCAACGAATCCGCTCGCCGAGAACCTGCGGCGCAACACCATCGACGCACCGCCGGCCAGTGCCACCGACCATCCGGCGATCATCGCATTGGAATGGAACATCGGCATCGAGAGTCCGACGACGTCGTCTTGGCCGATCCCGAACCGTTCGGCGAGCATCACCCCGGCCGCGGCGAAGGTGCGTTGGGTGCACCGCACGGCCTTCGGGTCGCCGGTGGTACCCGAGGTGAAGATCAGCATCAGCAACTCGTCCGGGGATGCTTCTCGGGGAATCACCGGCGCCACCACGGAATCGGGCTCGATGTAGCGGCTCACCCGGTGTACCGGGACATCGAGCGGCACGTCGGCCAACAATGGTGCGGTGTGGTCGTCGACGAGCACGAACCGACAGTCGGCGCGGGCGATATCGGCGGCCAGCGCGGCACCGCGCCGCGTGGTGTTGAGACCGACGATCACCAGGCCGTCGAGCGCGGCCGCGGCCACCAGGATGCTGAACTCCACGACGTTGTCCAGCAGCACCCCGACATGGGGAGTCGCGTTGTCGCCCAACTGATCGCGCAGACGCCGCGCACAATTCGCGGACCGCCGCAGGTGCTCCGCATACGATAAGAAGCCGCCCTCGTGCTCGATGCCACGGTCGTCGACATCGGTCAGCGCGAGCAACAGGGAGGTGATCGTCGCGGTCGACGCCCCGAGGGCGACTGCGGCCGACGGCTCGGTCATCGGCCTGGTTCGGTCATCACGCCGGTGCCGCTGCCAACGCGTCCCCGATGGCGGCGAGCGTGACCGGTGCGGATCCGAGGGTGTACTCGTTCTGCTTGGCGCGCAGGAAGTACCGGTGGACCGGATGTGTGGTGTCCAGGCCGACTCCACCATGGACATGGACCGCGGTGTGTGCCACGCGATGTCCGGCGTCACATGCCCAGAACTTGGCGGTCTGTACCGCGACGTGCAGTCCACCGTCGTCGTTGTCCTCATCGGCGTCGGCGATCCGGGTGAACTGCCACGCCGCGGCGAGCGTGGTCAGCGACAGTCCCTGGGTGTCGATGTAGCCGTCGGCGAGTCGCTGGGCGACCGCCTGGAACGTTCCGATCGGCTTACCGAACTGCTCCCGCTCGACGGCATAGGCGGCGGTGAGTTCCAGTGCACGGGAGAGAGCTCCGGATTGATCGGCACACACCGCCAGGGTTGCGCGGTCAACGATGTCGGCGACGGTGTCCGCGCCACCATCCAACACGTGGTCGTCGTCGACGACCACGCCGTCGAAATCCACGACGAAGGTCGGCGTCTTCCCGGTGGCCGGAGTGGGGGTGAGTCCGATCCCCGCGGCGTCGGCGTCGACGACCACCGCGCGAACCCCGTCCGGTGACATCGCGTTGACCACGATCGCCGTGGCGGCACCGGCATAGGCGACGTTGACCTTGGATCCGGTCAGGGCCCAACCGTGTTCGGTGCGGCTCAGCAGGGTCTGCGGATGATCGGAGCCGGTTCCGAGGTCCTCCTCGAGGGCGACGGTGAGCACGGCCGTGCCGGTCGCGGCGTCGCCGACGAGGCGCCCCCGGAGGGCCACCGAACCGTGTGTGGCGATCGCGGGAAGTGCGGCGATGGCGTGCACTCCGTACGGCACCCGAGCGAGCCCGCGGCCCAATTGCTCGGCGACGGTGATCGATTCGAGGATCGACTGGCCGGCACCGGCGTCGCCCGCGACCTCCGGCCCCACCTCGAGGCCGAGGAGTCCGGCCGCACCGAGTTCGCGCCACAGCACATCGTCGAGTGCGGCGTCGTCGGCCTCGAGCCGCGCCACGCGGTCGTCGGTGCTCACCTTCTCGGTGATGTCACGGGCGAGTCCGCGCAGGTCCTCGGTCACTTCGGGGAGTGTGAAATCCATTGTGTTGCTCTCGCTTCAATGTGGGTGGGCGGCGATCAGCGTCGCTGATGGGGCAGGCCGAGGGCGGTCATCGCGATGATGTCGCGCTGGACCTCGTTGGTACCGCCACCGAAGGTGAGGATCAGCGAGGTGCGCTGGAAGCGTTCGAGGCGACCAAGGAGATGTGCTCGCGGGCTGCCCGCCCGAATGGTTGCGGCGGGACCGACGACCTCCATCAACAATCGGTAGGCCTCGGTGGCGAATTCGGTCCCGAAGACCTTGGTGGCCGAGGCGTCGGCGGGGCTCGGCGCGCCACCGGAGCTGGCCGCCGAGGCGATCTTCCAGTTGAGCAGTTTGAGGAACTCGACCTTGGCGTGCACCCGCGCCAGGTTCTGACGAACCCACTCGGTGTCGATGAGGCGTTGTCCGTCACCGGTTTTCGTCTGCTGCGCCCAGGCCAGCGTTTCCCGCAGCGCGGTCTGGATCGGGGCGGCGCTGCACAGTGCCACCCGTTCGTTGTTGAGCTGATTGGTGACCAGCGACCAGCCCCGGCCCTCCTCGCCGACCCGCGAACTCACCGGCACCCGGACGTCGGAGTAGTAGGTGGCGCTGGTGTCGACACCGGCCATGGTGTGCACCGGGGTGTAGGAGAACCCATCGGCGTCGGCGGGCACGATCAGCACCGAGATGCCGTGGTGGCGTTTGAGTCCACGGGCTCGCCCCTCGTCGGTGAGCGTCGCCGGGTCGGTGCGACACGCGAGCCAAATGTAGTCGGCGTAGGCGATCAACGACGTCCACATCTTCTGCCCGTTGATGACGTAGTCGTCACCGTCGCGCACTGCGGTGGTCCGCAGCCCGGCGAGGTCGGTGCCGGCGCCGGGCTCGGAATAGCCGATGGAGAAATGCAATTCGCCCGCGGCGATGCGCGGTAGGAAGAACGCCTTCTGCTCGTCGGTGCCATAGTGCATGATCGTCGGTGCCACCGAGTTGATCGTCAGGAAGGGCACCGGCGCGCCGGCGATCGCTGCCTCGTCGGTGAAGATCAGCTGATCCATCATCGAGCGGTTCTGGCCGCCGAACTCGGTCGGCCACCCCAGTGCCAGCCAGCCGTCGGCACCCATCTGACGCACCACGTCGCGGTAGGCGTCGCCCTCGCCGAGTTCACCGTCGCCGCCGGTGAGTGCCGCCCGCCGGTCCTCGGTCATCAGATCGGTGAAGTAGGCGCGCAACTCGCGCCGCAGCGCCGATTGCTCGTCGGTGTACGCAATGCGCATGGGTGGACTCCGTCGTGGATCGATCGGTGGGGGACTCGCCAATATCTGAAACACGTTCTAACCTGTTTGGCACAGCCCGTCAACCAGCGGGCACGCTGAGGAGGAGCGAGTCGATGCATATCAAGGCAGATTTCGACCTGTGCGAATCGAACGCGATCTGTGTCGGGATGGCACCCGACATCTTCGATCTCGATGACGACGACTACCTGGTCATTCTGAAAGACGAGGTACCCGAGGGTCGCGAGGAGGAACTGCGTCAGGTCGTCGCCAACTGCCCCAAGTCGGCGCTGTCGATCGAGGAGTGAATTTCGCCGAAACCGCCCCGGCTTGACGCCCCGACCGGGTAGCGTGTTAGAACAGGTTCTAGTTTTCGTTCACACCGCGTTCGGCTGGAGGGGTTGGCAGTGGCTGCTGGATCGTTGGAGGGGCGCGTCGCGGTGGTCACCGGCGCGGGTGCCGGATTGGGTCGCGCCGAGGCTCTCGGGCTCGCCGGACACGGTGCGACGGTCGTCGTCAACGACCTCGCGAACGCGCTCGACGCGAGCGATGTGATCGACGAGATCACCGCGTCCGGGGGCACCGCGGTACCGGTGCCCGGTGACATCTCGGACTCGGCCACCGCCGCCGAGATCATGCGCACGGCAACCGCCGAGCTCGGCGGGCTGCACATCGTGGTGAACAATGCCGGGGTCGTTCGCGACAAGATGCTCTTCAACCTCACCGACGACGACTGGGATCTGGTCATCCGGGTCCACCTGCGCGGCCACTTCTTGCTCACCCGCAACGCCGCCGCCCACTGGCGAGCCGAATCCAAGGCCGCCGGCGGTCCCGTCTATGGGCGCATCGTCAACACCTCCAGCGAGGCCGGATTGCTCGGACCGGAGGGCCAGGCGAACTACGGCGCGGCCAAGGCCGGCATCACCGCGCTGACCATGTCGGCGTCACGGGCGTTGGGCCGCTACGGGGTTCGCGCCAATGCGATCTGCCCGCGGGCGCGCACCGCGATGACCGCGGGGGTCTTCGGTGACGCACCCGGCGACGGTGTCGATCCGCTCTCGCCCGATCACGTCGTCCGGCTCGTCACCTACCTCGCCGGCCCGGACGCCGATTCGGTCACGGGGCAGGTATTCGTCGTGTACGGTCCCCGAGTCATCGTGATGGCCGCGCCCACTGTGGATGAGGTCTTCACCGCGGAGGGGGATGCATGGGACGACGGGGATCTCGCCAAGACGCTGAGCAGCTATTTCGCCGACCGCGACCCGCGTCGGACGTTCTCGGCCCGCGACCTGATGTCCTGACCGGTTGTTGTGGGTCAAGTGTCCTAGTATTGACCGAACCCAGTGATATGTTGCGCGTGAGTTCCAAGGCTTGAGGAGTGCTGTGCTGAGCAGGCTGGCGGGACCCCTCGATGGGGTGGGCGACTTCGTCGCACTCGGGGTCGACTCGGTCCGGGAACTGTTCCGCCGGCCATTCCAATGGCGGGAAACGGTCGAACAGTCCTGGGCCATCGCCCGTGTGTCGATGGTGCCGACGCTGCTCGTCGCGATCCCCTTCACCGTGCTGGTGAGCTTCACCCTCAACATCCTGCTGCGCGAGATCGGTGCCCAGGATCTCTCCGGCGCGGGCGCCGCCCTGGGCACGATCACCCAGATCGGCCCCATCGTCACGGTGCTCATCGTCGCCGGTGCCGGGGCGACGGCGATCTGCGCCGACCTCGGTGCCCGCACCATCCGCGAGGAGATCGACGCGATGAAGGTGCTCGGCATCAACCCGGTGCACCGCCTCGTCGTGCCCCGCATCATCGCCTCGACCGGTGTCGCCATCCTGCTCAACAGCCTGGTGTGCACCATCGGCATCGGCGGCGGGTTCGTCTTCTCGGTGTACCTGCAGGACGTCAATCCCGGTGCGTTCATCGCGAATCTGACGCTGCTCACCGGATTCGGCGAGCTGATGATCTCGATGGTCAAGGCGGCGCTGTTCGGCCTGTTCGCCGGCATGGTCGGGTGTTATCAGGGACTCAACGTCAAGGGCGGCGCGAAAGGTGTCGGCGACGCGGTCAACGAGACCGTCGTCTACTCCTTCATGGCGCTGTTCGTGGTGAACGTCGTGGTCACCGCGGTCGGGCTGAAGGCGACGGCGGGGTAGAGCGATGGTACTTCCGTTCACCACCCGGCTGCGCACCGCGCGCGTTGCGGTCAAGCGCGCAGGCGAGGACTGGAACCATATCGGCGATCAGGCGCTGTTCTACTGGGACAGCGTCGTGTCGATCCCGCGTGCGGTCCGCCTCTACAAGAAGGAGACGCTGCGGCTGATCGCCGAGATCTCCATGGGTACGGGCGCTCTCGCGATGATCGGCGGCACCGTCGTGGTCGTCGGCTTCCTCACCCTGTTCACCGGCGGCACCATCGCCGTGCAGGGCTACAGCTCGCTGGCCAACATCGGTGTCGAGGCGCTCACCGGCTTCTTCTCCGCGTTCATCAATGTGCGCATCGCGGTCCCGGTGATCTCCGGCATCGCCCTGGCCGCGACGATCGGGGCCGGTGCCACAGCACAATTGGGCGCGATGCGGGTCAGTGAGGAGATCGACGCCCTCGAGACCATGGCCATCGCCTCGATCCCGTACCTGGTGAGCACCCGCATCGTCGCCGGGATGATCGCGATCATCCCGCTGTACTCGCTGGCCTCGTTGGCCTCCTTCCTCGCCAGCCGGTTTGCGACGGTGTTCATCTACGGACAGTCACCCGGCGTCTACGACCACTACTTCGACACCTTCCTCATCCCGTCGGACATCCTGTGGTCGTTCGTGCAGGCCATCTGCATGGCGATCGCGGTCATGCTCATCCACACCTACTACGGCTACAACGCGACCGGCGGTCCCGTCGGCGTGGGCGTGGCGGTCGGCAACGCGGTGCGCGCGTCGCTGGTCGTGGTCGTCGTCATCACCCTGCTCACCTCGTTGGCCATCTACGGGTCCGACGGCAAGTTCAATCTGGCGGGCTGAGGGATGGCGAGTCGACAGGGACGCAGTAACTGGGTACGCAAGCTGGCCGCGGTCATCATGGTGGGCGGGCTGATCGCGATCATCGCCGCCGCCTCCGGGTCGTTCCTCGGTTGGTTCGCCTCCACCGAGCGGGTGACCCTGCAGGCGCCGCGTGCCGGCCTGGTGATGAGTCCCGACGCCAAGGTGCGCCTACGCGGGGTGCAGGTGGGCACGGTCAAATCGATCACCGAGACCGGTGACCACGCGGTGCTCGCCCTCGACATCAACTCCGATCAGATGTCGCAGATCCCCGGCAACGTGACCGCACAGATCAAGTCCAACACCGTGTTCGGGGCCAAGTCGGTGTACTTCGAGGTGCCGACGACGGGACCGAGCGGACAATTGCAGCCCGGCCAGAACATCGACGCCCAACACGTCGTCGTCGAACTCAACACTGTCTATCAGCAGTTGGTCGCGGTACTCGCCGACATCCAGCCCGACAAACTCAACGCCACCGTCGGCGTGGTCAACACGGCATTGTCCGGCCGTGGCGCCGACATCGGCAATTCGCTGGGCACGCTGTCGGGGCTGCTCGGCAAGACCAATCCGCATCTGCCCGAACTCGACGAGCTGATCCGCCAGACGGCCACGGTGACCAATGTCTACGGCGATGTGATGGGTGATCTCATGCGCACCATCGACAACGCGGTGTACACGGGGAACACGTTGCGCGACAACGCCTCCAACTTCGATGCGCTGTTGATCAACGTGACCGGCATGGCCAACACGATCAACAACGACGTCCTGGCCCCGTCGAAGGCCGACCTGATGGCGACGCTGTCCCAATTCGACCCGGTGTCACAGCTTCTCGGATACCAGTCACCGGGTATCTCGTGCTTCCTGCGCACCACGGCGATCGGTGCCGACATGGCCAAGCCCTACGAGGGCGGTGAGAACGGCATGTTGAAGCTCTACGCCGGATTGCTGCCGGGCAAGGAGCCCTACACCTATCCGAACAGTCTGCCGCGGGTCGACGCCCAGGGCTCTCCGACCTGCGCGGGCGGGCTGAGTAATCCCAACACGACCGAGCACTCGAAGTTCTACGTGACCGACAACGCGCCGGTGCCCTACCAGCCGCGGATGACGCCGAAGGTCAACCGGGAGAAGCTCTTCCAGCTCTTGTTCGGGGAGCCCGACCTTGGATAACCGCGCACGCGCGTTCCGCGCGACCGTCATCAAACTCGGCGCCTTCGCCATCGTGATGGTGCTGGTGTTCATCGGACTCGTCGTCGTGTTCAGCAACTACCGGTCCGGCAGCTCCGACGACTACCGGGCGCTGTTCACCAGCGCCTCGCAGATCAAGTCGGGCAGCAAGGTCAAGATCGCCGGCGTCGAGGTGGGCTCGGTCGACAACGTCTCGTTGACCCCTGACAACGAGGCGCTGGTGAAGTTCTCCGTCGACGACCAGTACAAGCTGCCCAAGTCGGTGCGCGCGCTGATCCGTTACGAAAACCTCACCGGCGACCGGTATCTCGAGTTGCAGCAGGGACCCGGCGACCCCGACGACACCCTCGCGCCATCGGATGAGATCCCGGCCTCGCAGACCGAACCCGCACTCGACCTCGACAAGCTCCTCGGCGGGTTCAAACCGTTGTTCCGCACCCTCGACGCCAACGAGGTCAACGAACTGTCGACCTCGCTGGTGGCCGTCTTCCAGGGGCAGGGTCCGGCGCTGAACAAACTGCTCGCCGACACCGCCTCGTTCACCAACGCCCTCGGTGACCGGGATCAGTTGATCGACAGCGTCATCGACAACCTGAATCAGATGCTCGGCACCCTCGACGGCGACCGCGGTGGCCTCGACACCAGCCTCGACCAGATGCAGATGCTCATCACCGGACTGTCGGCGCAGCGCGGCACCATCGGCAACTCGCTGACCCAGACCGCGCAGGTGACCGACGGACTCGCCGACCTGTTGTCGTCGACCCGCCCCGGACTCAAGTCCACCCTGACCAGCATCGGCGTCGCCTCGGACAATGTGCTTGCGGCCGAACCGTTCCTGCGGTCGCTGCTGCCGCGCCTGCCCAACGACTACAAGATGCTCTCGAATCTCGGTAGCTATGGCGCCTGGTTGCAGATCTACTTCTGCCGGATTCGCCTGCTGCTCAGTGGTCCGGACGGCAAACAGTATTTCTTCACCTCCAACGACGTCATGGGGGACACCACCAAGGCCGGGGGGAGGTGTTCGTCGCAATCATGAGTACGTCGGGAACGAGTAGGGGTCCGTTCGGGAATCTGTTCCGCAGCAATCGGTCCGGGTCGGATGAGGCCGATGTCGCCCGTGAGAACAAGCGTGGCGGGCGGACCCGCAGGCAGATCGGTCTGATCGGCATCGTGGTGACCGCGATGGTGGTCGTGGTGGCCCTTCAGATGGACAAGCTGCCGCTGATCTCGCCGATCAGCACCTACACCGCCTACTTCGACGACGCGGGCGGTCTGGTCACCGGCGACATCGTGACCGTCGCCGGGGTCGACGTGGGCACCGTGGAGGGTATCCGCCTGGCGTCGACCGACGCCGGAACCAAGGCCGCCGTCAGTTTCCGGATGAACGACACGGTCTCGATGGGTTCCGACACCCAGGCCGCGATCAAGACCGAAACCGTGCTGGGCCGACGGAATCTGACGATCCTGCCGCACGGGACCGGGCGGATCGAGCCGGGTGGGGAGATCCCCAACCGCAACACCGTCGCCCCGTACTCGCTGACCGACGCCCTCGACAATGCGACCGACACCCTCTCGCAGACCAACACCGCCGAACTCAACAAGGCGCTCGACACTCTGTCGGTGACGTTCTCGGCCACCCCGGACCAGGTCCAGGGCGCCGTCGACGGTGTCGCGAAGCTGTCCAAGGCGGTCGCCGACCGCGACAACGCGCTGCGTGAGCTGCTGGCCAAGGCCTCCGGTGTCACCCAGGTCATCGGTGACCGCAGCAAGCAGCTCAACCAACTGCTCCTCGACGCCAACATGTTGCTCGGCGAGCTTCAGTTCCGGCGTGCGGCGATCGCCCAGCTCATCAGCGGCACACGCGATGTCGCCGCGCAGATCAGCGGATTCATCAACGACAACAACGCCCAGCTGACGCCGGTGCTCGACAAGTTCAACAAGGTGCTCGACATCCTCAACGACAACGAGAACAACCTCAAGGAGACCGTCGACCGGCTCGGCCCGTTCGCCAACGCCCTCGGCGAATCGGTCGCCAACGGACCCAACTTCGACTCGCTGGTCGGCGTCAGCACCTTCGGTGACTACACCGCCACGTTCATGAAGGTGCTGCAGCAGAAGTACCCCGAAGTCGCGCAAGCCTTCTCGTATTCGGGATTCCCGTTGCTGCCCAACGCGTGGAGCCAGGCACCGGGCGCCAACCCCCCGCCCCGCACGCCGGTGCCCTCGCCGACGATTCCCACCCCGCCGCCCTCGACCCCGACGACCAGGCCAGGTGGTTGAGATGACCGGACGTCTCGGAATCGGCAAGCGCGCATGGCAGATCATCGCGTTGCTGGTGTTGCTCGTACTGCTCGTGGTGGCCGGGTACATCGGCTACAACCGGGTCACCAACACCCGGCTGACCGCCTACTTCGCCACGACCACCGGCCTCTACAACGGCGACCCGGTGCGGGTGCTCGGCGTCAACGTCGGTCACGTCACCTCGATCACCCCGCGCAGCGGTGACGTCAAGGTCGAGATGGATGTCGATCGCAGCGTCAAGATCCCCGCCGACGCACGTGCGGTCGTCGTCGCCCAGAGCCTGGTGTCGGGCCGCTTCATCCAGCTGACCCCGGTGTACTCGTCGGGCCCGCAGATGACCGACGGCACCGACATCCCGATGGAGCGGACCGCCGTCCCGATGGAGTGGGATCAGGTCAAACAGCAACTGCAGCGACTGACCGATGCGGTCGGCCCCAACGGCGCCGACCCGGGTGCCGCGGCGCGCGCCATCGACGTCGGCGCGCAAAACCTCGACGGCGCAGGGCAATCCATCAACAGCTCGATCACCCAGCTCTCCGACGTGATGGGAACGTTGGCGTCGGGGCGTGATGATCTGTTCACCACCATCCGCAACCTGCAGAAGTTGACCGATGCGCTTTCGTCGAGCCACGAGCAGATGGTGCAGTTCAACGGACGTATCGCATCGGTGACGAGCGTGCTCGCCGACAACACCGATCAACTCAACGGCGCTCTGCACAATCTGGATTCGGCGATGACCGACGTCCAGAACTTCATCAACACCAACCAGAACTCGTTGACCGGCGCGGTGTCGCGGCTGGCGCAGACCACCGGCATCCTGGCCGCCAAGGACGAACAGATGCGTGGGCTGCTGCATTCGGCGCCCAACCAGCTCGCCAACTTCTACAACATCTACAACCCGCTGACCGGATCGTTGTCCGGGGTGTTCGGACTCGGTATGGGCAACAACCTGATCACGCTGCTGTGCGGCACGATGGAGGCCAACAACCGGCCCGGCCAGAGCCAGGTCGACATCGACAAGTGCGTCGACACCCTGGCACCCGTACTGCAGTCCATCGTCGTCGCCTACCCACCGTTCATGTCCAACCCGGTCAACGGCATCAACGCGACACCCGGCCAGGTGACCTACCAGAACGCCGACGTGGCCGCGCGCGCCCAGCAGGGCATCCGAAACCAGGACGCGGCGACCCGGCGCGCCGACGGTGGCGGGCCGCTCGCCGACCTGCTCGTCCCGTGGGGCGGTGCGGGCTGATGCGCCGACTGCGGTGGCGTGACCTACGCCTGACCCTGCTCGTCGCCACGGTGACGGTGCTGGCCACGGCGTGCGGCTTCAACGGCGTCAACAGCCTGCCGGTACCCGGCGCGCAGGGCACCGGCGACGGTTCGTACAAGATCAGCGCCGTCATCCCGAGCGCTGCGGGCCTGACCAACAACGCGCCCGTGCTCATCGACGACGCCACCGTCGGCAGCATCGGGTCGATCAGCGTCGCACCCGGCTGGAACGCCAAGGTCGACATCCGGCTCAACCCGGGCGTGAAGGTGGCCGACGGATCGCACGTGATGGTCGGGATGACAAGCGTGCTCGGGTCGACCCACCTCGAGATCGTGGAGCCGACGGGTACCGCCACGGGCTACATGCAGCCCGGTGATCAGATCCCGCTGCCGAAATGCCCGAAGGTCGACAACATCGCCCAGCCGACCGAAACCGCTGTCGCCGATATCAATTCGGCCCAACAGGTGGCCGGCTGCAACTATCCGACCACCGAGCAGGTCCTCAGCGCGTTGTCGGTGGTGCTCAACGGTGGTGGGCTGTCGCAGTTCGGCGACATCGTCCACGAGATGAGCCAGATCTTCGACGGCCACGACCAGCAGATCCGGGCCCTGATCCCGCAGCTGACCACGCTCGTCGGCGACCTGAACAACCAGACCGACAACATCATTCGCGCCGGCGAGGGTCTCGACCGGCTCACCGTCGCGGTCAATCAGCAGACGCCGACGCTGCAGAAGGCGTTGCGCGACGGCCCGCAGATCCTCAAGCTCCTCAACGATCAACGCCAGCAGTTCGTCAACGCGCTCGACGCGGTCGGGCGTCTGTCGTCGACGACCAACGACGTCCTCGATGCGAATTCGCAGGACATCAAGACGATCGTGGCCAACATGGCCAAGGCCTTCCAGGGTCTGGCCGCCGCCGGTCCGGCGCTGCCGGGCTCGCTGCGCCTGCTTCTCACCTTCCCGTTCCTGGAGGAGGAGATCCCGACGATGGTCAAGGGCGACTACATCAACTCCGACCTCGTCCTCGACCTCACGATCCCCAAGCTGCAACGCAGCATCCTGCGGTCGGTCGGCGTCGTCGGCCCCGAGGGCGTCACCGGCCAGCCCGCCGGCGCAGCCGGACGCGGTCTCAACCCGTTCACCTCGCCGCTGCAGCCGGGTGACGAAACCCGCTCGGAGAACGCCCCTCCCATTCCGGCCACCCAGAACACCCCGGGATCGAACGGAGGCGGCAACTGATGAAGATCACACGTTTCGTCCGCATCCAGCTGATCATCTTCGCGATCGTCACCGTCATCGCGATCGTCGCGATGGCCCTGTTCTACGTGCGCATTCCGGCGATGTTCGGGGTCGGGCGGTATGCGGTGACCCTCCAGTTGCCCAACACCGGTGGGCTGTATGAGAACGCCAACGTGGCCTTCCGCGGCGTCAACGTCGGCAAGGTCAAGTCGGTGCGGCTCACCGAGAACGGGGTGGCGGCGACCCTGTCCATCGACAGTGGCACCAAGATCCCCACGAATTCCGCGGCGTCGGTGCACAGTGTGTCCGCGGTCGGTGAGCAGTATGTCGAATTCACCCCGCCCACCGGCGATTCCAGCTCCGACTACCTCGCCGACGGTGCAACGGTGTCGACAACCGATGTGCCGGTGGAGATCTCGTCGGTCCTCGACCAGGCGACCGCCCTGCTCAACCGCGTCGGCGACGCCAATCTGCGCTCACTCATCGACGAGGCCTTCGACGCGTTCAACGGCACCGCCGAGGATCTGCGGCGGCTGATGGACTCGATGATCCTGCTCGTCGACGACGCCGACAAGAACTCGGACGTGACCATCGATCTCGTCAAACAGGCGGGACCGTTGATGGCGACCCAGTCGGCCACCGCCGATCAGATCCGGGCGTGGACCGCCGACGCGGTCAAGGTGACAGATCAGTTGCGCGCCAACAACCCCGAGATCACCGACCTGCTTCAGAAGGGGCCCTCGGTGGCGTCGTCGGCGCAGAAGCTGTTCGCCTCGATGGACCAGTCGCTGCCCCTGTTGTTGGCCAATCTCAACACGGTGTCGAAGACGACGGCGGTGTATCTGCCGAACCTGCAACAGGTCCTGGTGATCTATCCGCGTCTGATCGACACCCTGCTGACCGCGTTGAACGCCGGCGACCCGCGGTACGGCCCGAGCGTCGAATTCTCGCTGGGTTTCCAGGATCCGCCGCCGTGCACCATCGGCTACCTGCCGCCGTCGCAGTGGCGCAGCCCCGCCGTGCAGACCGCGCGCGACCTTCCGCCGGGCATGTTGTGCCGAGTACCGCAGAACTCTCAGATCGCCGTGCGCGGCGCACGCAACTTTCCGTGTGCGGAGTTCCCCGGCCGGCGGGCCCCGACCCCCGAGGAATGCCGTACCGGGTACAAGCCGATCAGCAATCGGGTGGTGCCGTTCCCCAACGGCATTCCGGGCATCCTGCCCGCGCCCGCCGGATATGTCACCCAGGGGACGCCGACCGAGCAAGAGGACGGCCCCGCGGTCTACGGCGCCACGTACGATCCGGAGTCGGGTGACTTCATCGGACCCGACGGACGGACATACAACGCCGGCACCGGCACCGACAACAATCAGCAAGGACAAGGCAACACATGGCAGAGCCTGATCACCGGAGCGGTGGACGCCCAGTGACGCCGGCTTCGCAAGCCCGGACACCGGTCCGGTCGGCGCCGCTGCGCCGACGTCGTACGCCGACCAAGCCCGACGAGGCGCCACAGGTCGAGGCACCGCAAGTCGAGACACCACCGGTCGACACCGCGCCGGCCGAGGCCGCGCCGACTTCGCCCGCGACGCCCGAGCAGCCGTCGCCGGCGGTGAACCTGACCAAATCCGAGCGCACCGGCCCGGTGGCCGACCCGGACGAGTTGGTCTCCTCCCTGAGCTATCGCGAGCGGCGTCAACGCCGGATGGCTGCCGCCCCGGGTGGCGACGATGCCGCACCGGTCACCAAGGTCTCCGCGCTGCGGGCGCGATCGGATCGCTCGATCCTGGCGTGGGTCGCGACGGGACTCGCGGTGATCGTCATCGTCGGGTGCCTCGTCGCCTCGTCGGTGTTCGCGATCGCACTCGGACGCATCGACCATCAGCGGAATCTGCGCGCCGAGTACTCCTCGTTCGCCCAGTTGATGACGGTCACGATGACCAGTCTCAATCCGGGCAACGTCGACTCCGCGATGAAGACCATGGCGGACAAGACCAGCGGCACCGCCCAGCAACGACTCAACGAGTCCATGGGGCAAGCGGTCTCGCTCATCCGGGACCAGAAACTCGACGTGCAGTCCACCGTCATCAGCGACGCCGTCACCAAGGCCGACGATGACGAGGGCACGGTGATCGTCGTCTACGGCTGGCAGATGAAGCCGACGGATCCCAAGGAGCAGACCATCGTCCAGACCTTCCGGTGGCGGGTCGACATCACCCGGATCAACGGCGAGCTGAAGATGACCGATTTCGAGTGGGTGACGTGATGCGGCTCTCGGTTGCACAGGTTCTCGCGGGCGTCCTCGCGTTGCTGGTCGTGGCATCGGTGGCGCTCGCCGGGGTACTCGGCTACCGCTACCTCGACGCCCGATGGACCGAACAGGCCCGGGACTCGTCGCTGGATGCGGCCAAGTCGTACGCCACCACGATGTTCGGCTACGACCCGGGCAACGTCGAAGCCCACGTCAACAGTTCGAAGTCGGTGGTCACCGGCGCCGCGAAGTCCCAGTACGACAAGCTGATCACCAATCCCGTTCAGGGACAGAACATCGACTTCGTCGAGGGTGTGAAGAAGCAGCAGGTGGTCTCGCAGGCCGTCATCCAGGACGCCGGGGTGGTCACCAACACCCGCGACTCCTCGACGGTCCTGATCTTCATGAACCAGTCGGTCAGCCGTGGCGGCAAGGATCTGGTGCGCGTCGACCCGAGCCGGTTGACGTTTGCGATGGTCAAGCAGGACGGTCGCTGGATGATCCAGAACATCGACGTCATCACCGACGACTCGTTCCGCAGCCGGATTCAGCAGGTGTCGACCCCGCCGCCCGGAGCGGTACCGTTGCCTGGACCGAGTGATACGTCCACCCCGGAGTCCCCGGGCCCGGAATCCTCGGCTCCGGCATCCCCGGCACCCCCATCGAGTGCGCCCGCGCCATCGGTGGTGCCGACCCCGTAAACCCAGGGAGGCGACGCGATGAGCGATCACATTCTGACCGATGACCAGATCGCCGCCCTGATCTCTGAGGACCGCCGCGATCTGATCGTCCGTCTGGCCCGCCCGCTCGACGACGTGTTGCCGGATCCGGTCAAACGTAATCGGATTCGACGTGCCCGCATCGGGCTCATGGCCGGTGGTGCGATCGGCCTGATCCCGTGGATCGTCTTCCTCGGGTTGAGCCTTCCGGTCGACTACGTCGCCCACAACTGGTCGATCACCTGGGTCGGTTTCGACGTCCTGCTCGTCGCGATGATGGCCACCACCGCCGTCCTGGCGTGGCAGCGCCGGCAGATGCTGGTGCTCGCCGGCTTCGCCACCGGACTCCTGCTGATCTGCGATGCATGGTTCGACATCATGACCGCCGCACCGGCCGACCGCTGGATCTCGTTGCTGACCGCGGCCTTCGCGGAACTCCCGCTGGCGGCCCTGCTGATCGTCGGCACCATGCGATTGATCCGCCTGACCGGGGTGCGGCTCTGGCTCATCGAGCCGCACTCCCGGCTGTGGCATCTGCCGATGCTGTTCACCTGAGTTGCGCGCGGGCAACCCGGGCGTCACCGGCTACTGCGCGGGTTCGTACCCCATCGGCAGCATCGTCGACTTGTGCTCGACGAAGGACTCGAGTCCCTCCGGCCCGCATTCGCGACCGATACCGGAGTTCTTGTAGCCGCCGAACGGTGATCCGGGATCGATGGCGTAGAAGTTGATGCCGAAGGTTCCGGTGCGGATCCTGCCGGAGATCTCGATGCCGCGTTCGACGTTGGAGGTCCACACCGACCCGGCCAATCCGTAGTCGGAGTCGTTGGCGATCGCGATGGCCTCGTCGACGTCGTCGTAGTCGATCACCGAGAGCACCGGGCCGAAGATCTCCTCCTGGGCGATCGTCATGTCGTTGGTGACGCCGGTGAAGATGGTCGGTGTGATGAAGTGGCCGCCGTCCAGATCGGCGGGGCGGGTGCTCTCCAATGCCGGTGTGGCCCCGGCCTTCTTGCCGGCCGCGATGTATCCCTCGATGCGTTGCAGTTGGCGCTCGCTGATCACCGGGCCGAGCTGGACCTCCGGATCGGTCGGCAACCCGACCTTCATCGCCTTGGCCGCCTCGACCATCGCCGAGACGATCTCGTCGTGGCGACTGCGTGGCACCAGGACGCGAGTCTGCGCGACGCATGCCTGTCCGGTGTTGAACAGCCCCAGGAACACCAACATGCCGATGTTGGCGAGGTCGACGTCGTCGAGGACGATGGCCGCGGACTTGCCGCCGAGCTCGAGGGAGCAGCGCTTGAGGCTCTGCGCGCAGGCCGCTCCGATCGCCTTGCCCGCCGCGGTCGAACCGGTGAAGGTGATCTTGTCGACGTCGGGGTGATTCACCAGGGCTTCGCCGGTGGCGATCGCGCCGGGCACCACCGAGATGACGCCCTCGGGTATGCCGGCCTCGGTGAAGATCTCCGCGAGCAGGTTGGCCGTCATAGGTGTCTCCGGTGCCGGTTTGAGCACCACTGAGCAGCCGGCGGCCAGTGCTGCCCCGAACTTGTTGCACACCAAGAACAATGGGACGTTCCACGCGGTGATCGCACCGACCACGCCGACGGCTTCACGGGTGACCAGCGTGGTGCCGAACAATCCGGTGCGGTACTCCTGCCACGGGTACTTGCGCGCGGCGTCGGCGTAGGCCCGCAGCACACCGGTTCCGGGCAGCTTCTGCAGCATGTCGATGGCGCTCGGCGGGGCGCCCATCTCGGCGGAGACCACGGCGCCGATCTCGTCGAAGCGGGCGTCGATCAGGTCGGCGACGCGCTCGAGGACCTCGGCGCGCTCGGCGGCCGGTCGCGCCGACCACACACCCGAGTCGAATGCGGCGCGCGCCGTGCGTACGGCGGTGTCCACATCGGTCTCGTCGGCCAGCGGTACCGATCCGACGCGTTCGCCGGTGGCCGGGGAGTAGACCTCGAGAGTCTCGGTGGAATGCGGTGCGACCCAGGTGCCTCCCAGGTACAGGCTGGTCTGGTCGCCCCCGACGCGGGTGCCGGCCTCGACGGTCTCGGTCATGACAGATGCTCCCTCGGTCCTGCGGGCACTTCGCCGGACATGGCGAGGCGCGCGTGTGAAATGCCTTCACCACCGATACTAGAACACGTTCTAATTGTCTACGTTCTGATTGCCGCCGATGGTTTCGACGGACCAGCTCAGGCGCCGAAGCGGATCCGGGCTTCCATGGTCGCCACGGCCTCGTCGAACACGTGGCACCGGGTGGGATAGTCGGCAGCCTCGAGCAGTTCCTGGCGGTCGGCCGGCCCGATGGGTAGCCGCGCCGCCCAGCCGAAGACGCCGACGGTGGCCAGGTCGGCGGCGTCGAAGAGCGGGACGTCGTCGTCGAGGGGAACCCCGCGCGCGGCGAACGACTCCTCGACCAGTTGGCGCACGCGCGCGCCGATTCCGGTGAGTCGCCGCACCGACGCGTCGTCGAGCGACGGTTCGGACAGCGGGCGGATGACGGCTCGCGGATACGGGTCGTCGGAGAGCCAGTCGACGACCCGGAACCGCCAGGTCCCGGTACACGAGATCAGGGCCTGACCGTCGGGTTCGGTGACGGCGGTGTCGATGTCGGCGAAGGTGCCGACGTCATGCCGGACGTCGCCGCCACCGACCTCACGGCCGCGTGCGATCAGCACGACACCGAAACCGGACAGCGATGCGTCGCCGCCGAGACAGTCGTGCAGCATCTGCCGGTAGCGCGGCTCGAAGATGCGCAGCGGCAGGCTTTCTCCCGGGAGCAGCGCGGCCCCGAGCGGGAACATCGGCGCCGGGCGCGGTTGCGCGCCGGCGAAGTGTTCAGGTCCGGTGGGCGTCAGGAGCTCGGCTTGGCGTCGAGGACCACCTCGAACTCGAGGAGGTCGGCTCCGGAGGCGACGGGCTTGGCACGCTCCCCGGCGTGTGCCTCGCGAGCCGGCCCGGCCGCCCACGCCTGGAAGTCCTCCTCGGATTCCCACTGGGTGACCACGAAGTACCGGTCGTCACCCTTGACCGGGCGTAGCAACTGGAATCCGAGGAAGCCTTTCGAGCCGTCGACCGCGTGGGCTCGGTGGGCGAAACGCTTCTCGAGTTCGGGCCCGGCGCCCTCGGGGACGTGGATTGCATTGATCTTCACAACAGCCATGGCACAAAGCCTAGTCCCCGCAGCGAGTCCGAATCGCACGGCGAGCGCAGATCTTCGGCGCATCGGGCGCCGGAGGTAATCTCGTCGGTTGTGACGCGAGGTGTGGCCGGCCGGGGGCTGCTCGATCGGGGGTTGCTCGACTACGGGGGACTCGGCGCCGACGACCCGGCCCAGGGAGTGGGTCCGATCGTGCTCGTCCACGGTCTGATGGGCCGGGGCCGCACGTGGCGTCGGCAGGTGCCGTGGCTACGGCGCTACGGTCGGGTCTTCACCTTCGACGCGGCGTTTCACACCGGTGCCCCCGATGCCGTTCTCACCGATCCGGGCCAGGTGTCGACCGAGCGGTTTGCCGCCGACCTCGCCGAGATACTCACCTGGATCGACCTGGGTCCTGCTGTGCTGGTTGGTCATTCGATGGGCGCGCTGCACTCGTGGTGTGTGGCCGCCCGGTACCCGGAGTTGGTGTCGGCGCTCGTGGTGGAAGACATGGCCCCGGATTTCCGCGGCCGCACAACCGAGAACTGGACCCCGTGGTTCTCGTCCTGGCCGGAGCGGTTCGCCTCACCTGCCGAGGCGGTCGCGATGTTCGGTCCGGTCGCGGGTCGCTACTTCTATGAGGCCTTCGACGACGGACGGCTGCACGGCGACCTGGATACCTGGACCGCGATCGCCGACGAGTGGGGTCGGCGGGACTTCTGGGCGCAGTGGTGGAAAGTCGGCGTACCGAGTCTGGTGATGGAGGCCCAAGCCGGCGTCACCCCGCCCGGTCAGATGCGAAAGATGGCGTCGGGCAACGACTTCGCGACGTACCTACTCGCCACCGGGGCTGGTCATCTGATCCACGACGATGCACCCGACTTCTATCGTGGGGCGGTCGAGGCGTTCCTCTCGGGTTTGTCGTCGCGGTTGCAGTAGAGGGCCGCGCAACGCCGACGCCCGCCGCCACCGTGAGGTGACGACGGGCGTCGGTGCTTTATTGAGAGGGCGGTGCGGAGAGGGGCTTTCGCCTACACCGGCGCCGGAGCGACATAACCACCGGTCAGTCGGCGGTAGCAGTGCGCGTAGAACAGCTGCCCGAGCGGCCACGTCACGATCAGGCCGATGTAGCAGAGGATGGTGCCGATGTAGGAGAGCACGTAGGCAACCACGAGCGTCAACAGCGAGTTCGACACCGATGAGCGCGACAGGTTGGTCGATGCGCTCATCGCGGCACCGAGGCCGAGCTTCTTGTCGATGACGAAGAAGATCGAGAACTGCAGCAGGAAGATCGCGATCAGACCGGGGATGATGCAGAGCACCAGGCCGACCGCGGTGATCAGGCCGACGACGATGGCGGTGCCGACAACGGGGCCGAAGCGATCCGGCTTCAGGAAGGTCGCGACGGAAACCGGCTGACCGTCGGCCACGCGGAGCGCGCCGGTGATCATCGACGCCGACAGATACATGATTGCGACGAAAACGACCACATACAGCACGATTGCGAGGAGCAGGCCACCGGCCCCGAGGCTGCTGGTCGTCACCTGGTAGGTGCCACCGTAGCCATTGTCGTAGGTGGTGGTCGTTGAGGACACCGCGAGGATCACGAAATAGACCGCGGCGATGACGCCGCCAATGAGGAACATGATCAGTCCCGGCACGATCATCGGTCCGGGGTTGGCCTTGAACTGGGCCCACGCCCAGCTCAGCGCCTCACCGATGTTGACCTGCTGCGGAGCGCCCGTCGGTGCCCCGGGGGCTCCGGGTACCCCGGCACCGGGTGCACCGTACGGCGGGGGCGTGGCGCCCGGCGGCACCGCACCGTATCCGCCTGCCGGGGCACCGGATTCGGGTGCACCATAACCCGGCTGCTGTCCGTAGGGCGGAGGCTGCTGACCGTATCCGGGAGGCTGCTGTCCGTACGACGGGGGCTGCTGGCCGTAGCCCGGCGGCTGCTGCGGGGGTGGTGTCTGCCCGTACTGGGTGGAGCCGTAGGGATCGGGGGTTCCCGGGCCCTGCGGATTCGGCGGACCGTATCCGGGCTGTTGCGGCTTGCTGAAGTCAGGACCCTCGTTGGGCGGCTCTGTCATGGGGGACAAGTTAGCAGGTGAAAGCCGCAATCAGGTGAAGTTGCGCCCACGGTGTCATCCGGTCTGTAGAGATCTGTCCTCCGATGGGCGGAGATGGTTGCCGGCGTCGGAATCGGCCTCTCACGAGCCCTCACCCGCCAGGCAGTACCGACCGTCGGCGGTGAGTTCGACGAGGCCGTCGGTGAGCAATGAGTCCAGCGCGCGATCGCGCTGCGGGGTGTCGGTGGTCCACACCGCGTCGAGACGCGTCCGATCGACCGGAAAATCATTGTCGCGCAACACGTCCAGGAGCAGTCCGCGCACCTGGCGGTCGGTACCGGCGAACTTCTGCACCCGACGACGCGGTCCCACATGGGCGGGCCGGCCCAGCGTCACCCAGGCACAACCGGTGATGGGGCAGTCGTCGCAGCGCGGGTTGCGCGCGGTGCACACCAGCGCGCCCAACTCCATCAGCGCCGCCGAGTAACGGGGCGCGGTGCGGGCGAACGATCCACGCGGGGTCCGCGGGAGCAGTGCCTCCGCATCGGCGAGATCCGAGCGGGACGGATTACCCGGTTCGGCCCGGCCGTGCACCGCCCGCGCGATGACCCGTCGCACATTGGTGTCGACGACGGGCACCGCCTGTCCGTAGGCGAAGCAGGCGACCGCGCGTGCCGTGTAGTCGCCGATGCCCGGCAGGCTCAGCATGGTCGCGACGTCCTCGGGGACGCGGTCAGCGTGGTCGGCGGCCAGCACCTTGGCGCATTCGTGCAGACGCAGCGCACGGCGGGGATAGCCGAGCTTGCCCCAGGCGCGCAGCACGTCGGCCGGACTCGACGCCGCCATCGCCGACGGCTTGGGCCAGCGCTGTACCCATTCGGTCCACGGGCCGATCACCCGGGACACCGGGGTCTGCTGCAACATGATCTCGCTGATGAGGATCTGCCAGGCCGGAAGCCCGGGCGCACGCCAGGGCAGATCGCGTTCATGGCGATCGAACCATGCGAGAACGGTGGTAGGTGGCAGACTGGTTCCCATGATCGGACTCACCCCGAAACGTGCATGGCAGGTACTCCTGGAGGGCAACCGGCGTTTCGTCGCCGGAGAATCGCAACATCCCAGCCAGGGTATCGAGGACCGCCACCGCCTCGCCGCCGGGCAGAACCCGCACGTCGTGCTGTTCGGATGTGCGGATTCACGCCTGGCTGCCGAGATCATCTTCGATCAGGGCCTCGGCGACATGTTCGTCGTTCGCACCGCCGGTCACGTCCTCGACTCCGCGGTCCTCGGCTCGCTCGAGTACGCAGCGGAGGTCCTCGAGGTGCCGCTGATCGTGATCCTCGGTCACGACAGCTGCGGTGCGGTCAAGGCGACCCTCGACGCGCTCGACGACCTGCAGATCCCCGGCGGGTACATCCGCGACGTCGTCGAGCGGGTGACGCCCAGCATCCTGGCCGGCCGCAGCGAGGGCCTGACGCGTGTCGATGAGTTCGAGGCCCGGCACGTCGTGGAGACCGGTCAACTGCTGATGCAGCGCAGCCGGATCATCGCCGACCGTGTCGCCGCGGGAAAACTGGCCATCGTCGGGCTGACGTACGCCCTCAGCGAGGGCGCTGTTCAGCTGCGCGGGGTCTACGGCGACATCGGTGTGAGCGGTCAGGCCGTCCTGCCGGTGCAGCACACCGAACTCCCTGAAGCAGAATCGGCCTAGGCGCCCGCGGGCCGTGGTGCGCGCGTGATGCCCGTTACCTCACCGGCCCCGTTACCTCACCGGCCCCGCAAGTTTCATGCGACACGCCGACCGACCTCGCCGAGGGCGGTCGGCGGGGCCGTTAGCGTTGGGGCGTGATCGAACCGCAAGGGCCACTCCCACCCGAGATCTATTGGCGACGCCGCATCGTCGCCGGTGGTGTGCTGGTGGCTGTCCTCGCCCTGGTGGTCGGGTTGGTCGTGTGGGCGCAATCGGGTGGCGGTGACGACACGTCGAATACCGCATCCAAGGCGACTCCCTCATCGACGACACCGTCGACCGCGACGACCAATGCCTCGGTCGATCCGTCGCAGGCGCCGTCCGGTGGCGGCACCGGCGGTGGTGGCGGCGGTGCACCCGCCGACAGCAGTGCCAACCCGAGCGCGTCGCCGTCGGGCTCGGCGGCCCCACCGGCGCCGGGAGGCAATCCTGCGGCTGCCGACGCGAACATGCCGCTGTGCCCGGACAACTCGATCGCCGTCGTGCTCTACACCGACAAGCCGACCTACACCACCGGTAGCCAGCCGGTGTTCACCATCGTCGTGACCAATGCGGGACTCTCCGCATGTGCACGCGATGTCGGCAAGGCCGCCCAGAACGTGATCGTGCGCACCCTCGACGGCACCCGCACGCTGTGGACCGCGAGCGACTGCTCGCAGATCAACACCGTCAACAACCAGGTGTTGCAGCCGCAGCAGCAGGTCAAGGACACCATCACGTGGTCCGGCACCACCAGCAACCCGGGCTGCGACAAGCCGCGCACCCCGGTGCCCGCCGGCTCGTATCAGGCCATCGGAAAGCTCGGCGAGAAGGAGTCGGCGCCGATCACGTTCAATTTCGTGGCGCCGGCCCAGCCCTAACCGGTCCCGCGCACCATCAATTCGACGGGTAGGAGCACCGATTCGACGTCGCGCCCCTCGATGAGATCGAGCAGGCCACGAGCCGCGGTCTCACCGATCCGGCGCGCCGGGGACGCGACGGTCGTCAGTGGCACCGGCAGCTGGGCCGCGATGGGGATGTCGTTGTAGCCGACGAGCGCGAGGTCGGCCGGGATCTGCAGGCCGAGGTCGCGGGCCACGCCGAGCACACCGATGGCGATGGTGTCGGAGACGGTGAAGATCGCGCGTGGCCGATCGGGACCGTCGAGCAGTTGACGACCGGCCGCGATACCGCCGTCGACGTCGAAGGTCGACGTCACGATTCTGTTGGGCGGCAACTCGATTCTCACCTCACCGAGACCGTCGAGGAATCCGGCGAGCCGGTCGGTGGCGGTGGTCGCGTGTGCGGGTCCGCCGATGACGGCGAGGTCGGTGTACCCGCGATCGATGAGATGTCGTGCCGCGAGCCGGCCACCGCCCCGGTCGTCCCCGCCGACGAAGGGCAGGCCGGCGTCGGCATGCCGGGTGACCGTCAGCATCGGGACGTTCACCGTCAGTGACTCGATGAATTCGGCTGCCGGAGCGTGTAATCCGCCCAGGAGTAGGCCGTCGACCCGGCGGCCGACGAGCAACTCGATTGCGTCACGTTGGGCGTCGGCGTCATCAGGTGGGCTCGCCAACAGCACCGAATAGCCTGCGCGCGTGGCGGCTTCGTCGATGCCCTGATAGGTGGTGGCGACGACGCCATCGGTCAGGCGGGTCATCACGACCCCGAGAGTCGTCGTCTTGCGGGTTCGCAGGCTGGCCGCCCAGACGTTGCGCCGGTAGCCGAGTTCCTCAGCGGCGCGACGCACCCGCTGGGCCGAGGGCGACCAACCGTCGACCGGCTCGGGCTGCCGCAATACCCGCGACGCCGTCGACACGTGGACCCCGGCGTGCTCGGCGATCTCTTTGAGCGTCGGTGCCCGCAGGCCACGCGTCGGCCGGCCGTCTGACGACTGTCCTGGCATCGGCGGTGGTGGTCCTTCCTCGGGTCGGCGCGCGCTTGTTGACGGATGCGGCGATGCGCCATAGCCTACGTGATGCAAACGATCGTGCAAACGTTCTCCCAAACGATTGCACACGGTTCTCGCACTCGCCAGGAGGATGCCCATGCCCGCTCAGGACCTCACGCAACTGTTCGCCCTCGACTCGCTGCTCGACGCCGACGAGATCGCCATCCGCGACACCGTCCGCAAGTTCGGTCAGGAGCGGCTGCGGCCGCACATCGGCGACTGGTTCGAGAAGGGGGCGCTACCGGCCCGTGAGCTGGCGAAGGAACTCGGAGCGCTCGGCGCCCTCGGCATGCACCTGGAGGGATACGGCTGCCCGGGGACGAGTGCGACCGCCTACGGCCTGGCCTGCCTCGAACTCGAGGCCGTCGACTCGGGTATCCGCAGTCTGGTGTCGGTTCAGGGATCGCTGGCGATGTTCTCGATCCACCACTGGGGCAGCGAGGAACAGAAGCAGGAGTGGTTGCCGCGCATGGCCGCCGGCGAGGCCATCGGATGCTTCGGGCTGACTGAGCCGGACTTCGGGTCGAATCCCGCGGGGATGCGCACCAACGCCAAACGTGACGGCGACGACTGGGTACTGAACGGCACCAAGATGTGGATCACCAACGGGTCGATCGCCGATGTCGCGGTGGTGTGGGCGCAGACCGATCTCGAGGAATCCCCGCGCGGCATCCGGGGATTCGTCGTCCCGACCGACACCCCGGGGTTCTCGGCACCGGAGATCACGAAGAAGATGTCACTGCGGGCCTCGGTCACCTCCGAGTTGGTGCTCGACGACGTGCGGTTGCCGGCGTCGGCGATGCTGCCGGAGGCCGCCGGACTCCGCGGGCCGCTCACGAGCCTGGGCGAGGCGCGCTTCGGCATCATCTTCGGTGCGATCGGTGCCGCCCGCGACTGCCTGGAAACGGCCGTCGAATACGCGCAGTCACGCGCCGTGTTCGACAAACCGCTTGCGGCATATCAGATCACGCAGACCAAGATCGCCGACATGGCGCTCGAGGTCGGCAAGGGGCATCTGCTCGCCTATCACCTCGGCCGGCTCAAGGACCGTGGCGAACTGCGCCCCGAACAGGTCAGCACCGGCAAGCTCAACAATGTGCGTGAGGCGATCGCGATCGCTCGTGAGTGCCGAACCATTCTGGGCGCCAACGGGATCACCCTGGAATACCCGGTGATCCGGCACGCCAACAACCTCGAATCGGTACTCACCTACGAGGGCACCTCGGAGGTGCATCAACTGACCATCGGCAAAGCACTGACCGGGGAGGGCGCGTTCCGGTGACGGGCGCCCTGGACGGGCTGGTCATCGCCGACTTCGGTCGGGTCCTGGCCGGTCCGTACGCCACGATGCTGCTCGCCGACCTCGGTGCCGAGGTCATCAAGGTCGAGCGACCCGGCACCGGCGACGACACGCGCAGTTGGGGTCCGCCGTGGGTCGGTGAGGACTCGTCGTACTTCTTGTCGGTCAACCGCAACAAGGAGTCGGTGGCCCTCGACCTCGCCGATCCCGCCGGGCTGGCCGCCGCCCGCGAGCTGACCGATCGGGCCGACGTCGTCGTCGAGAACTTCCTGCCCGGCACCCTGGATCGCTTGGGTCTCGGATACGACGCTGTTGCGCAACGTAATCCGGATATCGTGTACTGCTCGGTCACCGGCTTCGGCGGCAACAATCAGTTGCCGGGCTATGATCTGCTGATTCAGGCGGTCGGAGGCCTGATGAGCATCACCGGACCCGACGCCGACACCCCGACCAAGGTCGGTGTCGCGATGGTCGACGTCATCACCGGTCTGCACGCCGCGGTGGGTATCCTTGCTGCGCTGCGTCATCGGGATGTGACCGGCCAGGGCCAGCGCATCGAGGTGAACCTGCTCTCGTCATTGCTTTCGGCCCTGGTCAACCAGTCGTCGGCGTATGTGGCCGCGGGTGTGGTGCCGCACGCCATGGGGAACAGGCACCCGAGCATCACGCCGTACGAGGTGTTCTCGACGGCCGACCGGCCACTGGTGCTCGCCGTCGGCAACGACCGGCAGTTCGCCGCGCTCGCCGATGTGCTGGGGCAGCCCGATCTGGCTGCCGACAAACGCTTTTCGACCAACAAGGCTCGGGTGGCACACCGCGATGACCTGGTCGGGCTGCTCAATGAGGCACTGTCACATGACACCGCCGACGCCTGGTTCACCGTGCTCACCAAGCGCGGGGTGCCATGCGGACCGCTCAACGACGTCGCCGATGCGATCGCACTCGCCGAGCGACTCGGGCTCGCGCCGGTCGTCGAGATCGATGATCCCCGGCGCGACGGCCCGATCACGCAGATCGCCAACCCCATTCGAATGAGCGCGACGCCACCCACCTACCGAACGGCGCCGCCGCGGTTGGGCGAGGACGACCGGTAGGCGAAGACCGGCGCCGGTTAGTCGTAGCGCTCGATGCTCGACTCGGCCAGCCGCGACAGGCCCTCGCGGATGTGTCGGGCCCAGATACTGCCGATGCCCTCGACGGCCTGCAGGTCGGCAGCCGAGGAGGCCAGCAGCGCCTGCAAGGTGCCGAAGCTGCGGACCAGCCGGTCGACGTGGGCGAACTGCAGCCGTGAGATCCGGGCCAGCATGCGGTAGCCGCGTGGGCTCATCGCGGTGTCCTGGGCCTCGATGGTGGTCGGGTAGCCGAAGGCACCGGCCAGCAGTGTGAGATCCAGGAGGTCGGCGTCGGAGAGCGCCTCGACCGTCTCCAGGGTGTGGTGCACCTCCTCGGTGGTCGCCGGCTCGGGGCTGGCGTAGTAGTCGCGGACCAGCAACTCGCGGACGGTGTCGTTCTCGGAGATCAACTCCTCGAGTTGCAGACTCACCTGTCGTCCGTTGGTGCCCAGTTCCAGGACGTATTCCTCGATCTCGACACCCACCCGGCGGACCATCTCCATCCGCTGTGCCGTCGACATCGCGTCACGCAGCAGGACGTAGTCCTCGATCTCGGCGCGGCCGAGCGCCGAGATCACCTCGTCGAGGCGAGCCTTGTAGCGCTCGAGTGTCGACAGCGCCACGTTGGCGCGCGAGAGGATCGGGTCGGGGCTCTCGACGACGCGTCGCACCCCTTCGGCGTAGACGCTGACGATCGACATCGACGCGCTCACCGAGATCACCGGATACCCGGTCTGGATGGCGGTGCGTTCGGCGGCGCGGTGGCGCGTTCCGGACTCCTCGGTGGGAATCGACGGATCGGGCACCAGTTGTACATTCGCGCGGACGATGCGTTTGCCGTCGGTGGAGAGCACCACCGCACCGTCCATCTTGGCGAGCTCCCGCAGACGCGTCGGGGCGAATTCGACGTCGAGCTGGAAGCCGCCGTCACAGATCTTCTCGACGTCGGAGTCGTGGCCGAGCACGATCAACGCTCCGGTACCGCCGCGCAGGATGCGTTCGAGACCGTCGCGCAGACCGGTGCCGGGTGCCACGCGGGCCAGCGTTTCCTTGATCAGTTCCGAGCGCCCGGCGTCGGTGCGCCCGTACTGGTCGGTTCTGGCTCCCTCGACCATCGTTGTCCCTTCCTGCGTCATCGCGTCCGATCACCTGACACGTGCGGGAATCGGCATGACTAGGGTAACGGGACGTGAGCACCCATTCTCGTCCCGATCGGCCCGGTGGATTCGTCGTGCCCGCCGACATCGAGGCCATGACGCGTCATCCGAAGGCCGCCGGACCGGGTGAGCCCATCCGAATGCACAACCCGATGTGCCTGGGATGTGGCGAGGACGCGCCCCGCGGGCTGCATCTGGTGGTCCGGGCGGGCGAAGGTTTCACCGTGGAGACCGAGATGGACGTCGAACCGTGGATGGAAGGTGGTCCCGGAGTGATCCACGGCGGTGTGCTCTCGACCGCGTTCGACGAGGTGATGGGTACCGCTCCGCTACTCGTCGGGCCGTCGGCGGTGACCGTGCACCTCGAGGTGGACTTCCTTGCGCCCGTCCCGGTCGGCTCGCGGCTGCAACTGAGCGCCCGGTTGCTCGGCCGTCAGCGACGCAAGATCTACGTCGAGGCGCTCGGTCACATCGGCGATCCGGAAAGGCCGGTCGCCGTTGGCCATTCGATCTTCGTGTCGATCAACGCGCGTGAGCACTTCGCCGACCACGTCGAGCGCAGTCAGATGCCCGACGAGTACAAGCAGCGGCTCTCGAGGCCGTGACGGGGCGCCCCGCTCAGCCGTTCTTGAACCAGCCCGCGTTGTAGATGTTCCAGATCGCCTGCTGCCAGTAGCCCCAGGCGTGGGTGCCGGTCAGCGGGAAGTCGGTGCGCAGCTTGACGCCGAAGGCCGGGGCGGCGAGGGCGAAGGTGCGGCTCTGTTCACCGGCAACCGATTCGATCGCCGTCGAGTTGAGGCCGGTGATGAAGAAGTCGGTGTTGTTGGCGCCCGGGGGCTGGTGGTCGCCCCACACGCCCGTACCCGCATACATCCACAGGTGCAGGCCGTTCATCGACGGCAGGTTCTCGGTCGGGGAATGCTGGAATGCCTGCAGATTCGGGAACCAGCCCCACATGTCGTTGAGGTCGTAGTGCCCGGCATCCCAGGCGGCGCCGCGCATCATCGTCTGCATGCCGGTGGCGACGATGTTCATGAACCCCGACATCGAGACCACCCGCGAGTACAGGTCGCGGCGCTCGTTGCCGATCATCACGGCCTGGCTCGCCGACATCGACAGCCCGACGAGGGTGCGGTTGTGGAAGCCGTGGGCGTCGAGGAATTGCGGCAGGCTGTTCTTGAGCACCGTCTCCCAGCGGTACGGGTGCACCTGGCCGGCCGTGGGGCTCGGGGCATTCCAGTCGGCGTAGAACGAGGACTGGCCACCGATCGGCATGACCACGTTGTAGCCACGCTGCGACAGGTAGGCGACGTTGGTTTCGCGTTCCCACCCGTTGTAGTCATTGGTGGCGCGCAGGCCGTCGAGGAAGATGATGGTCGGCGCCTTCGACGGCGCGGTGGTCTGGGACGGCCACGCCCGCACCCACACCGGGTGATCCATGCCGTAGTTGTTGATCGTCGCGTTGATGAAACCGCGGACCTGCGAGGCGGGCGGCCCCCATGCCGACGCGGTGGACGTGCCCGCGAGCAGGGCGCAGGCGGTGAGCAGGGCGGTCAGCAGAACCGACGCGATTCGCCTCGAGGACATTCACAACTCACTTCGACGAAGAGGGATGGAGCGTCACGAAATCACAGGTGTGACGATCCGACACGCTACCTGCACTGTTATGATCTTGTTACTCGTCCATATCCGGCAAAACACCCAAAACGCGGGACATGACCTGGTGATCAGGCATTTTCGGTGTCAATTCTCAGACAATTCTCAATGTGCATTTCGGTGCATTTGTCAAAAAGGTGCGTCGACGACACGCAGCGTCGCCGTGAATGCCGCCGCCGACGCATCGGCGAGTGTGGCGACGCGGGTGACCTTGATGCCGCCGGGGATCTTCTCGGTGGTGCCGGTGGGGATCAGTACGTGCTTGAATCCCAGTCTCTTGGCCTCCCCGACGCGGCGGGCCACGGCGGAGACGCGTCGTACCTCACCGGCCAGCCCGACCTCGCCGATGACGGCGGTGGTCCGGGGGATCGGTCGCTTGGTCATCGACGAGAACACCGCCAGCGCGATGGCGAGGTCGGCGGCGGGTTCGGTCACGCGCATCCCGCCGACGGTCGCCGCGTACACCTCACGTTCGTGGACGGGCACCTCGAGTGTGCTCTGCAGGACCGCGAGGATCATCGCGACGCGAGGCGAGTCTAGCCCGGAGACGGCGCGGCGTGGGGTGGCCATGTTCGTCGTCGTGGTCAGTGCCTGGATCTCGCCCGCGAGCGCCCGCTTGCCGTCCATGGTGACCAGGGTCGCCGACCCATTGACATCGGAATCGTGTTGGTGGACAAAGATTCCCGAGGGATCGCTGACCTGATGGATGCCGTCGTCACGTTGTTCGAAGCATCCGACCTCGTCGGAGGCGCCGAAGCGGTTCTTGATGCCGCGCACCATCCGCAGCGACGAGTGCCGGTCGCCCTCGAACGACAGGACCACGTCGACGAGGTGCTCGAGCGACCGCGGGCCCGCGACGGCGCCGTCCTTGGTGACGTGGCCGACCAGGATGATCGCCACACCGCGATTCTTGGCCAGCGACACCAGGGCCGTGGTGACCGCGCGGATCTGGGTGACACCACCGGTCACGCCGTCGGTGCCGGTGGCCACCACGGTCTGTACCGAGTCGATGATGACCAGGGACGGGGCGACGTCGTCGACGTGGCCGAGGATGGTGGCGAGGTCGGATTCGGCGGCGAGGTAGATGTTCTCGTGCACCGCGTCGGTCCGTTCGGCGCGCATGCGCACCTGTCCGGCGGATTCCTCGCCGGTGATGTAGAGCGCGCGCCGGCCACTGGCCGCCCAGTGTTTGACGGTCTCGAGCAGCAGCGTGGATTTGCCGACACCCGGCTCACCGGCGAGCAGGATCACCGAGCCGGGCACCACCCCGCGCCCGAGGACGCGGTCGAACTCGTCGATCCCGGTGGGGATCGCCGTTGACGTGGCGGCATCGACGGCGGTGATGGGTACGGCCGGGCTGGTCGGGGTGACCGTCGTGGTGGCCCCGCCGGGTGTACTGATGGTGGTGACCTCGTCGAAGGTGCCCCAGGCGTTGCATTCGGCGCAGCGTCCCACCCATTTGGGGACCTGATGACCGCACTCGCTGCAGCGGAAGCTCGACTTCGGTTTTGCCACGGAGGTCAGCCTACGGGCGGGGTCCGACAGAACCGGGGTCCGACAGAATCGGCGCGCCTCGCGGTCGTTGCGGACCGGTCGCAGGTCACCGGATCACCTCACGGTGGCCGGCGTCGAGACGACGGGTCCAGCCGCGCGCGTCGAGGTGTTCGAGCAGCGGTATCACCACGCGGCGGGTGGTGTGCAGCGCCTGACGGGCCTCGCTGGTGGTGAACGGCTGCGGCAGTCGTGCCAGGCTGCGCATGGCCAGGGCGGGTGCGGACGGCGCCAGCACCACACCCGATCCGAGGCGCAGAAGGCGGCCCGTACGATCCGCGGCGGCCAGCTCGCGGTCGCCGAGGGCGAGCGCGGCGAGGTCGTCGGCCTCAGGTGCGGCGAACGGATCGTCGGCGAGACGTCGTTCGACGGCCGAGATCGCCGGCTCGGCAGGGCCGAGATCGGTGCTCCGGTCGGGCATCGCCAGATAGCCGTGTGTCGTCTCGACGCCCGCCGCGGAGATCACCGCGTCGAGGAGTGCGGCGTCGTCGGGCAGGCCGAGCAGATCCGGCGCCGCGGCGCGGGAGACCCCCGCAGCCAGCGGGTCCTCGCGGTGCAGCGCCTGCACCGCCGTCCGTAGTCGGCGTGCGCGGGCGGCGAGGTCGTCGGCATCGACCCAGCGGTCACCGACGACGAGCACGCCCTCGGGTGGTGTGCCCGGTTCCGCGACCGGATCGAGCAGGCCGAGTCGGCGCAGGTGGGCGACGGTGACCGAGCCGCGTCGGGTGACCTCGGAGCGCAGGTCGTCGGTCGGTCGTCGGGCCGCGAGGCTCGCGGCGCGCCGGGCGGCGTCACCGCGGCGGCTCAGCGGTGGCGGCTCGGCGTCGACGACCTGTCCGCCGCCGACGATGCGGGTTCCGGGGTCGCGTAACACGATCCGGTCGCCGACGATCAACGGGAGTGGCCGGTCGAGGGTGAGTCGCCCGTGGTCGGTGCCGAGCGGGCGCAACCGTACCGGCAATGCGGCGCTGCCGATGTGGGCGGTGAGATGTGTTGGTGCATCGGTGAACTCGTCACCGCTGACGCGTCGGATGTCGACGACGTCGGTGCGCCGCCAGGTGTCGGTGGAGAGCAGCACGTCGCCGCGGGCGATCTCGTCGGAGTCGATGCCGCGGAGATTCAGTGCGACCCGGCTGACCGGCCCGATGGAGGGAAGGGTTCGCTCTTCGCTCTGGATGGTACGAACGGCGACGCGTCGGATGCGTTGCGCGGTCGGGAGATCGAGGGTGTCGCCGACCGTCACGGTCCCCGCAGAGAGCGTCCCGGTGACCACGGTGCCTGCGCCGGAGACGGTGAACGACCGGTCGATCCACAACCGGATCGGGGCATCGGTAGGTGCTGCCGGTGATCCGGCGAGAATCTCGTCGAGTGCGGCGCGCAGCTCGGTCAGCCCGGTGCCCCGCACGGCCGAGACGGTCACCGCGGGCGCGTCGGCGAGTCCGGTGTCGGCGAGTCCGGCGCGCGTCTCGGTCAGGGTTTTCGTGATCTGTTCGGGCGCAGCGAGATCCGACCTGGTGAGCACGACCAGACCTCGGGTGATGCCGAGTGCGGTGATCGCATCGCGATGGTCGTCGGATTGTGCCTGCCAGCCCGCGTCGGCGGCCACGACGAACAGCACGACCGGCGCGGGCCCGAGGCCGGCGAGCATGTTGCCCAGGAAACGCTCGTGGCCGGGGACGTCGACGAATGCGACGTCGCGACCGGAAGGCAGTGTGGTCCAGGCAAATCCGAGGTCGATGGTCAGGCCTCGGCGGCGTTCCTCGGCCCATCGGTCGGGTTCGATCCCGGTGAGCGCCCGGACCAGTGTGCTCTTGCCGTGGTCGACATGACCGGCGGTGGCGACGACGAACACCTGTGTGGCCTAAATGTTTCCGTCGGCATCGGCTGCACGGGTGGTGGCGGCATGCACGGCCGAGCGTACGGCGGTGAGGATGGCGTCGTCGTCAGCCTCGGGGATACACCGCAGGTCGATCAGGCAGGCGCCGTCGTGCACACGGGGCAGCACCGCCGGGTCGCCGGTCCGCAGGTGGAATGCGAGGTGTTCGGGTAGCCGGATCGCCCAACCTGGTAGCGCGACACCGGGGGCGCCACCCCCGCCAACCCGGCCGTCGTGGGCGACGACGGGTGCGTCGAGTTGTGCCGCAAGGTGTTCGGCGCGGCGGCGGAGGTCTTCCGGGTCGGCGTGCAGCGCGGTGGTGACGGGCGGGGTTGGCCCGTCGAGGGTGGCCTCGAGGGCGGCGAGGGTGAGCTTGTCGGTTCGGACCGCCCGCGCCAGCGGATGTCTGGAGAGTCGGGTGATGAGGTCGGCGTCACCGAGCATGATGCCGGCTTGCGGGCCGCCGAGAAGTTTGTCGCCGCTGGCGATCACGAGATCGGCGCCGGCCCGTAGCGCCGAGGTCGCGTCGGGTTCGTCGGGTAGCAGGGGATCGGGGTGCAGGAGTCCGGAGCCGAGGTCGGCGACCAGCGGCACGCCGCGCTCGGCGCAGATCTCGTGCAGCTGCGGCAGGCTCACCTCGCTGGTGAATCCCTCGACTCGGAAGTTGCTCGGATGCACCTTGAGCACGCAGCCGGTGTCGGGGCCGATGGCGTCGAGGTAGTCGCGCACATGGGTGCGATTGGTGGTGCCGATCTCGTGTAGACGCGCGCCGGTGGACGCCATCAGGTCGGTGAGCCGGAAGCCCGCGCCGATCTCGATCATCTCGCCGCGGCTCATCACCACCTCACGTCCGATCGCGAGCGCGGTGGTCGTCAGCACCAGTGCGGCGGCCCCGTTGTTGACGACGAGGGCGTCGCCGGCCGCCGGGCAGGCGCGGAGCAGGGCCTCGCGGGTGGCGGTGCCGCGTCGTGATCTGGCGCCGGTGGCCAGATCGAGTTCGACGTCGACGTACCCGGCGGATGCCGCCACCGCTTCTCGGGCCGCGGCCGATAGCGGCGCGCGCCCGAGGTTGGTGTGCACGATGACGCCGGTGGCGTTGAGGACCGGCCGTGCGCTCGACGGGCGACGTCGACGTAGGGACTCGATGAGTGAACCGGCAACATCTGTGGGTGCGATCTCGCCGCGGCGTGCAGCGTCCTGTGCTTCACGAATGGCCTCGCGAACAACTTTGTCGCCCAGACGAGTTCGGTCCTGCGCGATGTCCGGATCGGCGAGTAGGTGGTCGGTACGAGGGATGTGTCGACGAGGATCGGGTGCACCCATTGGACACCTCCTCGAGTCCGGTCGTTCGGTCGGCACGGTCGTTCGGTCGGCACGGTCGTTCGGTCGGCACGGCGGAGGCGGACGGGAATCGAACCCGCCAGACCGAGATACTCGATCTCACCGGTTTTGAAGACCGGGGGGCCCACCAGGAACCCATACGCCTCCGTGCCGTTCCGGCAGCCGCCGATCCGGATGCCGGTGTAACCAACCTAGAGCACCGTGGTCGCGCTGGGCGGGAAGGGCGGGCATCGCCACGGCGAACCGGGAGTCACCGCGGGTGGGTGACGATGATCTGCCCTGTGTGCCGGTTGCGCCATTCCACCCTCCGATCGGTGTAGAGCGTCGGCACCCACTCGGCGAGGTGTTTGCGTTGGTGATCG
>NZ_JARJDD010000018.1:0-122555 GCF_029269935.1 Gordonia sp. N1V | reverse complement strand
ACACACCGAACAACTTGCGGATCTCGTACAGTTCCTTCGCCGAACACTGGGTGATGTCGGTGCCGTCGATGATCACCGACCCCTGCTCCGGATGGAGCAAACCGATCAACGTCTTCAAGAACACCGACTTACCGGTACCCGACGGACCCAGCAGGGCCGACACCTCACCCTCCGGCAAGGTCAACGACACATCACGCCAAATATTCTGCGAACCAAACGACTTCGTCAGATTCGCCACACTCACCTCAACACCCATGGCTACTGTTCCTTTTCATGTTGTCGCCCGCCGACGTTCTACCGTGCCGTCACACGGGTGTCAGCCCAGCGACTTTCCACTCGCCGCCGACCTTCGTCATGACGACCTGTACGCGGCTTCCGTCGAGTTTGGTGCCGGGCTGATCATTGGATGTGGTCGACTGATTGATGAACAGCAGCACCGTCACCGAATCACCGTCGGCCGAGGAGACTCCGGCGCTCGCGACTTGCGCTTTGGTGGCGAGGTTCTGTTGTTTCGCCGCCGGAATGATCGTCTGCTTGGTGAGATTCTCGAACTGATTCTTGAAGTCACCGGTCACCAGCCCGTACTTTCCGGCGAAATCCTGCTCGATGTTGTCGACCTTGTAGGACAACAACGTCGGGACATCGGCGACCGCGGCGGCGAGCGCCTGTTCGCGCATCTGGGCGACCGACCGGTCGTGGTGGTCGACATAGAAGAGGTATCCGCATCCGCCCGCCACCGCCAGCAGAAGCAGTGCGATGACCGCGCTGATCACGCGGACACGGGTGGTGCCCCACCGACCCGTCGACCTTGCTGCCGACGTCCAGCCGTGGCCGAGGCTGCGCGGAACACTGGTGAGGACGGTCATGACACGAACTCCACATTCGAGACGAGCCAGCGCCCGCCATGATTTTCCAGGGACAGTTTCATTCGATACACCCGCTGTTGCCCTTCGGGCGTCTCGGAGTTTTTCACCGTCGAGGTCACCGCGGCGATCGTGGTGGCCTTGGAGTCGTCAGCGCTGACCAACGCCACCTGGCGGGCCGAACCCACCGAATCAACCTGTCCCTGTGTGAGAATCGCCGAGAAGCTACCCGTGGTGTCGCTGATCTGATTCTGGAAGTCACCGGTCGACAGATTGCGGATTCGTTGCACGTCGGCATCGGCGCTGTTGTGCCGCAACGTCACCAAGTCGGCGGCTGCCTCCCGGGTCGTCGACAACACCAATGCATTTCGCGTATCGACCGCCTGCGCATCGCGATGAGAGGTGAACAGGACAGCGCCATAAGCGATGCCCGCGATCACCAGCGCGACACACACGAGCATCACAGCCAGCCATCGACCGCGCGACGGCCCGTCGGCTGCAGTCGGCGCCGACTCGGTCGCGTCGCCGCTGGCGTCGTCGAACTCGATGCCGGCGTCGGCGTCGGCGTCGGCAGAACCGGCGTCGACAGAACCGGTATCAGCCGGCTCGGCAGCCGTAGTGCCGGTCTCGAAGTCATCCACCTCCTCATGGCTCCCCTGCGCGGTGGGCTCTGTCGACTGCGCTTCTGCCGAAGCCGTTTCTGTCGAAGCCGCTTCTGTCGAGACAGCTTCTGTCGCGCTCAACGGGGAAAGAGTTCTTGCCATGTTGTCACCACCTTCTGATCGGAGCTATTGGGTGAGATCAGGTTGCCCAGCGTGTATTCCGCGGGTTGGCCGGGTACTCGGAACCGTCCGGTCGTCGGATCGTACGGTACGGCCACGACGCCGGTGTCGCCGCGGGCAGCGGGCGGTACCTGATAGCCGATTCCGGGGCGCGCCAACATCTGCGGCCAGGTCGACGGCAATCCGCCGGGGCACCGGGCCACGTCGCCGGATCGTACCGAATGGTCGGTGGCGCACGGGGCGTTCCGTGCTCCGCGGGTGACTCGGTAATCATCTTGGGGCAGTTGGCAGTACTGGCCCTGCGGCATCGGGGCGTAACCGACATCGCCGGGATTGCGGCGACTCATGTCGTATCCCGCGGCACACGGCGGTGTGTTCTGTGTGTTGCCGAATTTCACGTCCAGTTCCCCCTGACCGGACGACATGTCACCGGACTGCTGGAACGGTGCGAGCGCGGCGTTGGCGGCGTTGCTGATCGCCGGATAGACGATGAGTACGTGCCGGATTCCTGGGACGTTGACGCGAAGGACCTCGCCAACCGTCTGCAGGTTGGCCAACAGCACCGGAACAGTCGGCCGCAGCTCCTGCAACAGGCTGCTCGTGGTGTCGAAGAACGGTGCCCCGGAATCGAGAACGTTCGACAGTGTCTGATCGCTCAACGCCAGCTGCTGTGTAAAACTACGCAGATTGGTTGCCGTACGCGAGACGTCGGGGCCGCTGTCGTTGACCGCGACGAGTAGCGGGTTGGCCGTCTGTAGCAACTGAATGGTCGGGTCGAGTGTTTGCGAGGCCTGCCGTACCAGATCCGAGGAGGCCGCCAAGGCTTTGTTCAGATCGTCGCCTGTCTGGTCGAGGGCATGCGACGTCTCGTCGAGGACGGTGCGCAACGAGTCCTTGGGGACGGTCTCCAGCAATCCAGTGACCTGGTTGATCACCTGACTCGCCGCGACCGGCGTGTTGGTGTCCTGCACCGGGATAGTCGAGCCGTCGGCGAGCGTCGGACCGTTGGATGAACGTGGCACCAGGTCGATGAACTGCTCACCGGCCACCGACACGCTGCGAACGTACGCTTCGACATCGGTGGGAATCTTGTACTCCGAGCGGATCTGCAGCTTGGCGTTCGCGCCCGACGTTGTTCCGTCGAGTGTGGTGACCACCCCGACATCCACGCCGCGATAGGTCACCAGCGCCGAGGGGTACAGGCCGCCGGCCTGGTGCAATTCGGCGGTTACCGTATAGGTACCGATGCCGGTGTAGCGCTGGAATCCGGCATAGGCGTAGCCGGCGTAGGCGACCACCGCGATCGCGATCACTCCGAAGATCGCCAACTGGACTCGGACGAGTTTGCTTCTCATCACTGGCCTCCCGACCGCTGCGTCGGTGCGCGCAACGGGTCGACCGCTTCACGCGACAGAGGGGGTTCGTCACGAGGTAAGCGGGTCACACTGGGCAGCACCACATTTGCCAGCTTCTGCGGACTGATGTCCAGGGTGAGGAACAAATTGACATAGTCACCCTTGGCGGTGCGGTCGATCGTTGTGACCGGGAACGGCAGCGTCAGAGCAACTTTCAGTGCTTCGGGAAGGGCATTTCCGGCATCGGCGAGGGAGTTGAGGGTCGGCGCCAGGTTGCTCACCTCATCCACCACAGAATCGCGACTTCGGTTGAGTACGCCGGTGGCGGCATCCCCGAACGAACCGATCGAGTCGAGCATGCTCACCAGGTTCCGCTCCTGCGCGTTGAGGACGTTGATGGCCGGGCCAATCGTGTCGATGCCGTGACTGATCGTCGATACCTGCTCAGACAGCGTGGTACTCAACGAGGCCAGCGATTCGATGGCGTTTTCGATGTCGCCGCGCTGTGCTTCGATGTTGGTGACGAAGGTATCGAGGCGTCCGACCAGAGCCCGCGCGTCGTCCTCATGGCCGTCGAGGATCTGGTTGGTCTGATCGGTGATGGTACGTAGTTGCTGCAAACCGGAACCGTTGAGCACCAACGACAGTGAGCTGAGCACCTTCTCGACCGGCGGATACTGGCTGGTATCGGAGACCGGGATGTTCGCGCCGGCGGAGAGGTGGCCGGTCGGGGCCGCCCCGGCAGGCACGGCCAGTTCGATGTATTGCGATCCGAACAGGCTGGTCTGAGCCAGGGTGGCGCGCACGTTGCCGGCGATCTGCTGATCGCTGTTGATGTCGAGTAGCAGCCGCGCCTGCCAGCCGTTCGTCTCCACCTTCCGGATGTTGCCGACGGTGACGTTGCCCGCCTTCACCGGGGAGTTGCCGACGAGATTCTGTGCGTCGGCGAGATCCACCGTCACCCGGTAGGTGTCCCCTCCGGAGGTGTTGCCGGGCAGGGAAAAGGAGTTCACCCCGTCGAAGGTGCACCCGGTGACGGAGAACAGAACCGCCATCGCTGCCGCTGCGCTCGCGGCGACACCGCGCCGTCGTACTGTCGGCCTTCTCAATTCTGGCCTCCGCGTGTCGTGGGGTTGAGCAGTCCCGGCAGTCCGGGCGGTGCCGGGGACTGCTGCCGGGCCTGCGGGGTCTGCGGGGTCGCCTGCCGGATCCCGGCCAGCGCACCCGCAGCTGCCGAGTTTGTGGCCAATTGCCGCGTGGTGGTGGCACATTGACCTTCCGGCGCGTTGACCGTCGTCAGCAGAGCGCACAGTAGCGACTGCCCATCCGGAAAGTCAGGGACGCCGAGCGCGCCGGTGAGGGACTTGCCCACCGGATCGTAGATGTTGTAGAAATCCGAGGCCGCGGTCGGCAGTACCTGCAGGATGTTGGCGAGCGTGTCGATCCGGTCGACGAGCAGGCCGGTGATCGTGTTCGCGTGCGAGACATCGGTGGCCAGCGCTGCATGATTCTGATCGATGAGCGTCTTGAGATCGACAAAGGTGCTCTGCAAAGCGGTCAACACCTGGTCGAGTTGATCGCGGTTGTCGTCGAGTACCCCGGAGAAGTCGGCCAGTTCACTGGTGAAGCCCCTAATCTGGTCGTCGGCGGTGGCCAGTGACGACGTCACCGTCGACAGGTTGCGGATCGTGGTGAACAGGTTGCCGCTGCCGCGTTGGAGTGTCCCCGTAGCGCGGGACAGCTCGATGAGCGCCAGCCGCAACGATTCCCCATTGCCGCCGGTCGTCTTCGCGGTGGTGTTCAGGAACCGATTGAGCGCGCCGCGCTGATCGGTCGAGGTCGGCCCGACCTGCTTGACCAGGTCGACGAGCTGCTGTTTCGTCTGGTCGAACTCCATCGGGGTCGCCGTGCGGGTCACCGGAACCGTTGCGCCGTCGGCGAGTTCGGGACCGCCGGTGTAGGCCGGACTGAACTGTACGTAGCGACCGGTGACCAGGGTTGGGGCCACAATGGCCGCCTTCGTGTCGGCGGGGATTTCACGCCCCGAGTCGACGGTCACATCGACCGCCACTCCTTGCGCTGACGGGGTGATCTTGTCGACCTTGCCCACCGGTACGCCGAGAACCATCACCCGGTCACCGACATAGAGACCTGTGGAGTTGGTGAACATCACCGTGAACTGCCGCTTCTCGCCGTTGACGAGCCACACGACAACCGCCACCACGAGCATCACCACCAGTAGGACGGCGAGGATGTAGCCGGGGACCCGAGTGGCCGCGGTGACACCGCCACGACGTCCACGCCTGCTCATCGCTGACCTCCCGTGGGTGCGCCGCCAAGCCGGGTATTGGCGGGAATGATGTTCTGCAGCAACACGTTGAAGAAGGGTCCGCTACCCACGGCGTCGCCGAGCTGGTAGGTGAATGTCTTCATCCCGGAGATCGCCTGATTGACGTTGTCGTAGTTCTTGTTCAACAGATCGATGACCCTGCCGAGTCGGTCGAGGGTGGGGGCGAGAATCTGTTTGATCTGGCCGTCGAGGGTATTGAGCGACGTCGACAGCTCGGTGGTCTGCACGAGAATCGCGTGGATCGCCTCGGACCGGCTGTTCAAGGCGGCGAACAACGTTTGACCCTGTCCGAACATCGCCGTCAGCTGCAGGTTGCGATCGGCCAGGATTTGAGAGACGCCTGCCGAACTCGCCAGCAGCTGACTCATCGACTCGTCTCGCGATCCGATCGTCCGCGACAACCGTGCGACACCGTCGATCGTTTGTTTGAGGTTGTCGGGCAACGCCTCCTGCACCGTGCTGAGCTGGTTGAGTGCGTCGGTGAGTTGGGTCTTGTCGGTGTCGGTCACTTTTCCGGTGACCTCGTCGAGGTCGCGGGCGATGTCGTAGCCCCAGCTGGTGCGGTCCAGGCCGATGGTGCTGCCCGGCTGCAGGGTGCCGGAGCCGCTCGGCAGGATATCGACGTAGCGCTGTCCGAGAAGGGTTTTCACCTTGATCGCGGCTCCCGTCTGATCACCCATCCGTTGCCGGGCATCCTTGTTCACCCCGAAGTCGACGGTCACGTGAGCACCGTCGATGTCGATCGCCTTGACAGTGCCCACCTCGATTCCGGCCAGCTGCACCGGATCTCCGACGTTGAGTCCGCTCGCATCGCCGAACTGGGCATGGTACTCACGGTCGCCGCCGAGAAAGCTCAACGACCGATAGTTGAAGGCCAGCACGAGGATGGCAATGATGATGAGCGTCCCGATGATGCCGATCGTGATCGGGTTGCGTTCGCCCATGGACTTGCGCCAATCGATCATGGCTGGCACCTCGCTGCCGGTGCGGTGAACATTGGTGTCTGATCTCCTTGTCCGGGACCATATTTGATCGCCAATCCACACACGAAGAAGTTGACGTAACTGCCGTATCCAGAGACGCGACCGATGATCCGGTAGGCCTCGGGAAGCTTGGTCAGGATCAACTGCAGGGTGTCGGTCTGGGCGTTGAGATTGCCCGAGAGCCGGTTCAGACCGCTGATGCTGGTGGCCAGGTCCGGCCGAACCGAGGTCACCACGTCGGCGAGCGAGGCGGTCAAGTCGTCGATCTTGCCCAGCGCGCCGGTGATGCGCGGACTGTCGGCCGACAGTGATGAGATGAGTTGGGCGAGACCGGTGAGCAACTGGTCGGCCGCATTGTGGCGGGAGTTGATGGCCGCGAGCACCGTGCCGAAGTTGTCGAGGATCTTCCCGATCGCCGCATCGTGATCGGCGAGGGAGTTGGTCACCACCCCCAACGCGCGGGTCAACTCGGAGATGGCGTTCTGCTGACCGTTGAGTACCGCCACCAGCGAGGTCGCCACCCGGTTGGTGTCTGCAGGATTGAGGCCCTGGAGCAGGGGCCGGAACCCGTTTACGACCTGATCGACGTCGAGGGCCGGGGTGGTCCGATCCTCGGGGATGGTGCTGCCGGCGCCGGTCGGGGTGCCCGGCTGATCTCCCTGGGAGAGTTGCAGGTAACGGTCACCGATGAGGTTCTTGTAGCGGATCACCGCACGGGTGGTGTCGGTGACCTGATGGTCCTTGTCGAGAGTGAAGTCCACGAGTGCGGAGTCGGGACCGTCGAGCTTCACACCGGTGACCGTGCCGACCGGTACACCCGCGATACGGACCTCCGAGCCCGACGAGAGCCCCGCGGCCGTGGAGAACACCGCGTGAAAGTCCTGGGTCGGTCCGAATCGGAGATTGCCGGCCAGCGTCGCCACGAACAATCCGGCGAGTGTCGTGACCACGATGAAGATCAGCGATTTGATCGCCGCGGAGGTGGTTTTCATCAGCGCCCTCCGAACAGTAGATCTGCCAATGGATTTCCGATCAGGTCAACCGGGCCGGTGATCGGCCGGTAGGCGTCACTCCCGTCGGCAAAATCGATATGGCGCGGTGCGCCCTGGGTTTGCCGGCAACTCGGCGCCACACCGGACAGTCCGACCTGGGGCAGGTTCTGCGGGTTGGCGTAGGGCGGGTTGCCCATCAGCAGGGTGCCGACGACGTTGAGGCCCGGATGTGCGCTGCCGCCGTTGGCCCGTTCGAGTAGTTGGTTGGTGCGCGCCAGGCTCGACAAGAAGCACGGGTAGATCGGCGCGAAATCACCCAACGTCGACAGTGTCGTACGCAGGCTGACGGTGGCACGTTCCAGCGGAACGCCTGCGACATCGAAGAAGTCGCGGCCGGTGGCACCGAGATTGGAAAAGCTCAGGAGGAATGCCGAGAACGCCTGCTGCTTTCGAGTCAGCGTCGTCGCGGTCACCGATGCATGGGAGATGGTGGCCAGCAGGTCCGGGGCGGCTTGGTCGAGACGGTCGGCAACCGCAGCACCGTTCACCATGTCCCGACGCAGGATTCCCAGCTGCGGATTGAACTGGGTCAGATAGCCGTTGAGCTGTTCGATGAGCTGTCCCACCTGTTGTCCATTGGCGGACAACGCCTGCGACAATCCACCGACCGTGGTACTGACCCGTTGCGGATCCACTTCGTCAAGCACTTTGACCAGCGAGTTGAGCAGATCGTCGACCTCGGTGCCGACGTCTGGGGCGTACAGGACGTCACCTGCGGCGAGCGCTTGGGTGCTGGGGTGGGCCGGGGTGGTGAACCGCACGACCTTGCTGCCGAGCAGGGTCATCGGATCGATGTCGGCGACCACATTCGACGGGATCGTCCGTGCCGCTGACGGATCGATACCCAGTTCGAGCTTCGCTTGGTTGTCGACGAAAGCGACCGACAGCACGCGACCCACGACCACACCGTTGAGCTCGACCTTCGAATTCCGTTCCAGCAACAGGCCGGCGCGGTCGGCGAACAACGTCACCTCTCGCTCGTCGTTGAACGCGCCGCGGTAGAGGCCGATGGACAACGCTGCGGCACCGACGAGGACAACAATGAGCAGCAGACCGAGCACGATGTTCGCGCCCCGACCAAGTTCACGCAGATGCCCCATCAGCCGGCCACCCGCACCGCACCCGACGGCCCGCCGTAGACGGCCAGACCGACAAAGAGATCGATGAGCATCACCGCGACCAGCGATGTCCGGACCGCCCGGCCGACGGCCACGCCCACTCCGGCGGGCCCGCCGTGCGCGTTGTAGCCGTGGTAGCAGTGCACACACATCACCACAACCGCCATCAGCAAGACCTTCACCGCCGACCACAGCACGTCCTTCGGGACGAGGAAGACGTTGAAGTAGTGCGTATAGGTACCACTGGCTTGCCCGTACAACACCAACGTGACCAGTTCCGTCGCCGAGTACCCGACGAACAGCGCGACCGCGTAGAGCGGAATGACCGCGATGACGCCGGCGATCAGCCGGGTCGCCACGAGGTAGGGCAGTGACGGGATTGACATGGTCTCCAGTGCGTCGATCTCCTCGCTGACGCGCATCGCACCGAGTTGCGCGGTGAATCCGGCGCCGACGGTCGCGGTCAGTGCGACGCCCGCGATCCCGGGGATCACCTCACGGGTGTTGAAGAAGGCGGAGATGAATCCGGCGAAGGCACCGAGACCGATACGACCCAGCGACGTCGTACCCTGCTGGCCGACCTCGTAGCCCACGGCGGCGGCAAGCATCGCCACCACCATCAGCGTCCCGCCGATCACCGCCAGCGCACCACTGCCCATGCTCACCTCGGCGAGCAACCGAATGATTTCCTCCTTGTAGCGACGCAGTGTACGGGGCACGGTCGCGACCGTCTGGCCGTAGAACGAGACCTGCTTGCCGAGTTCGGACAGCAGGTTGGCGGGGGCGTCGACCGCCTGACGCGACGCGCGCAGGACGCCGGCCGAACCGACGCCGGCCGATGGTTCCTTGACGGTCGGTTCCTTCACAATCATGGATTGGATTCCTTTGCAGAGCCGAAAGATTCGTGCGCAGAGCGGACTGGACCGGCGGCGTGGCCGGATCAGGGCGGACGCCGGTGCCTCAGTGCAGGGCGATGGTGGTGATCACGGAGTTGGCCAGGAACAGGAGCAAGAAGGCATAGACCACGGTTTGATTGACCGCGTCGCCGACACCCTTCGGGCCGCCCTTGGCGTTGAGTCCGAGATGGCAGGCCACCAGGCCCGCGAGCAGGCCGAAAACTCCGGCCTTGATCTCGCTGACGAAGAAGTCGGGCAGCCCGGTGATGATCGGGATACTGGTCACGTACTGGCCGGGGGAAGCACCCTGCAGGTAGACGGTGGCGACGAAGCCACCGATGATGCCCACCGCCGACACCAGACCGTTGAGGAAGACCGCCACCGCCGTCGACGCCACGATCCGCGGGACACACAATCGTTGGATGGGGTCGATGCCCAGCACCCGCATGGCGTCGATCTCCTCGCGGATGGTGCGCGAGCCCAGGTCGGCGCAGATCGCGGTGGAACCGGCGCCGGCGACGACGAGCACGGTGATGATCGGTCCGATCTCACGGATGATCGCCACACCGGCACCGGCACCGCTGAGGTCCACCGCCCCGACCTCGAACAGCAGGATGTTGATCTCGTACACGAACATCATGCAGAACGGGATCGACATGGCCAGCGCCGGAACGATCGAGATGGACGCAATGAACCAGAACTGCTGAACGAACTCGCGCCATTGAAATCGCGAGGTGAACAGGTAGCGGAATGCGTCGAGGCTGGTCGCATAGAACTGGCCGACGGCCCGAGGGACGACAGGCGCAGCCCTGGATACCCCTTGAATCCAGGAACTCCGCTCCGGTTGCGCAACGACCACCGAACACCACCCTCTGATGACTCGACTCGGACTCAGCTTCGCGATACGTCGGCGGCTTGGACCGCCGACACTGCATGACTTATGCCTCTGCGGATGGGGACTGTGGACTGCCTCACACCGCCCTTACAAGTTATTGGCGCCGCGATAAGAAGTCCTGCCCCATTGGGGGGGGATTCCCCCCTCCTTCGAGGGATATTCCGGCCTTGCCGAAATTCACCGGCCCGACAGGCGGACCGTTAGAATTCCCCTCATGCGTCAGACCATTCGCCTTCACACCGGCGCGGTCGATCAGGCGCAGGCGTCGACTTCTGGGATCCTCGAGCTGCTTCGGGAGCGGTCCGGCAGCTCGGGCAGCGCCCCACGCTCGATGGCCACCCTGCTCGACGGCGCGTGGGATGAACTGGCGGCGGCTCTGGGAGCCCAGGTGTCAGAACCATCGGAGGAGTTGTCGCGGGCCCTCATGCGATTACGTGTCCTCGATCAGCAGTTGCTGCGCCGGATCGACACCACCGGCGCACGCCTGGCACCGGTGGTCGCGCAACTCGAGGCATTACCCTGCGACGTCGACACCCTCATCACGATGGCACCACGCCTGGTCTGCGAACTGGGCTTCGACCGCGCGGTGATCTCACGCGTCGATGATGGCGTGTGGACATCGGAGTGCGCGTACATTCCCGACGAGCCGGAATGGTCACGCACCATCGAAGGCGTCGGTCGCAGCCATCCACAGCACCTCGATTCCGGGCTGCACGAGACCGAGATCGTACGGCGACGAGTCGGGCTGCTCGTCACCGAGGCGCAGGAGGATCCGCGGGTCAACCGGCCTATCATCGAAGCCGCCGAATGCCATTCCTATGTCGCCACACCCATCGCCGCGGGCGGCCGGGTCCGTGGATTCGTCCATGCCGATCGATTCCGGACCGGTATCGACCTCGACGGCGAGGACTGCCATCTACTCGGCGCATTCACCCAAATCCTGCAGATCGCGCTGAGCCGAGCTCGGATGAGCGAGCAACTGTCCTCGGCGCGCCAGGGACTTCTCGGGCTGATCGACGGACTCGACGATGCCGGCCCGTCGAGCCCGATGGGCTGTTCCGGCGCAGTCGGATCCACGCGCCGGAGTACGGGGCTCGCCGGCGCCTCAGGCCACCGCAGACGCGCCGATCCACTGGCCGCCGCGCGGCTGACCGCCCGTGAGCAGGAGGTGCTGGCCCTGCTCGCCGCCGGGATGACCAACGACGACATTGCCGCGGAGTTGGTGATCTCGGTCAGCACCGTCAAGGACCACGTGAAGAATGTTCTCCGAAAGACGCAGTCCCGCAACCGTTCCGAGGCCACCGCGCTCTGGCATCAGAGCAATAGGCGATGACGCCACCACTGCCGTGGCCTCCGAACGGGTGCGGAACCGCTATCGAGTGAGGGACGGAAGCGATCAGGTAGTGGGTATCGGAATCGACGTCCGCAGTTCACCCTTGATGATCTTGCCGGTCGCGTTACGTGGCAATTGGCCCACCACCACCAGATCGCGGGGCTTCTTGTACGACGCCAGCCGGTCGCGACAATGTGCGACAAGCGATTCCAAGGAAGGCGGATCGGTGATGTCCATGGGTTCGATCACCGCCACCACCGCCTCGCCGAGCCGATCGTCGCGCCGGCCGATTACCGCGACATCCCGCACCGCCGGGTGGGAACTGAGCGCCATCTCCACTTCCGCGGAGTAGATGTTCTCCCCGCCGGAGATGATCATGTCCTTCTTGCGGTCGACCACATAGATGTAGCCGTCGGCGTCCCGGCGCACCATGTCACCGGAGTGGAACCATCCACCGGCGAACGCCTCCTCGGTGGCTTCCGGTTTGTTCCAGTACCCGTGCATCAAACCTTTTCCGCGGTAGACGATCTCACCGATCTCGTCGGCTCCGACGTCGTTCATGTCCTCGTCGACGACCCGCACCGACACGGTGAACACCGGCCGTCCGACCGATCCCCGCTTGGTGACTGCCTCGTCGCCGTGCAGAACACACGTCACCGGCGACATCTCGGTCTGCCCGAAGATCGCCACCACCGACGCCTCCGGGAAGAGTTCCCCGAGTCGCTCCAGCAGCCAGAGCGGCGCCGGGGCCGCTCCCCATCCCACGGCACGCAGCGACCGGCCTCGTTCGCCGGCGTCGGGGACCATACAGATGGCCTGCCACTGCGCCGGCACCATGAATGTGGCCGTCACCTTCTCGGACTGAATGACGTCGAGCAGTTCGGACGGATCGAAGGTGGTGCTCGGGTGGATCACCAGCGGCAATCCGAGGCGTGCCGGGCCGGTGGTGGTCCCGAAGCCCCCGATGTGGAACAGCGGAGTTGCCGCGAGAACGGTGTCCGATGTCGCGTCCAGTCGCCAGGCATCGATGATGACATCGGCGGTGGCGGCGAAGTTCTCGTGCGTCAGCACGGCACCCTTCGGGTGGCCGGTAGTGCCCGAGGTGTACATGATCGCAGCTGGATCGGTGACCGCCACGTCCGCGAATTCCACTGGCGCACAAGGCTTCTCGACGATCATACGATACTCGTCCGGCGAGTCGTCGGTGACGCCGAGGATTTCGGTGGGCCGAGCCGACGCTGCCGCGCGCACCGGCTCGAGGAATGCCGACTCGGTGACGACCAGCGACGCCCCGGAATCGGTGAGGATGTACTCGATTTCGGGCGCGGTAAGCCGGAAATTGATCGGCACGACGATCGCGCCGACACGCGCACACGCATAGACCACCTCGAGGAACTCGGGCCGGTTTCCCATCACGAGTCCGACCCGGTCGCCCTTCCCGATTTGCCGCCGCACCAGCCAGCCAGCCAGATTCTGCACGTGCTCATCCAACTCGCGCCACGTCAGCGTCGTACCCCGGAACCGGATGGCAACATGATCAGGACGGTTGTGGGCGTGGCGAGCGATCTGTGTCGACCAGGTGTCGCTACGTGACGCGGCCAGACCGGACATGAGTGTTCCTTTCGAGGAGTTGATGTTGTGCCGGATTCGAGGCAGAGCCCCGGAGCGAAGCCTCAGTGCGAGTACAGGGCGGAAATGATGCGGGGCAACGCACGATCGACCCACCGGGGACGGCGCAAGCTGAGCAGATTGACCGGCAGCGCGAATCGTTGGATGGCCAGCGCCCGCGGTCGGGTGAATTCGCGCAGGCCCTCTGGTCCGTGGATGCGGCCGAATCCGCTGTGGCCCCGGCCACCGAGCGGCAGACTCGCAATTGCCGCAAACCCCAGGACGGAGTTCACCGACACCTGCCCGGTATCGAGGCGACGGGCGATCTCGGCACCGTGCCGACGCGAGAACACCGCTCCGGCAAGGCCATAAGCGATTCCGTTCGCCTGTTTGACGGCCTCGTCGATCGAATCAACGGTGGTGACGGTGACCGTCGGGCCGAAGGTCTCCTCCTGAATCACCGCCGCCTCGTGGGGCGGATCGAGCAGCACAACCGGTTCGATGAACCGCTCGCCGATACTCTCGATGCCACCGATCAACGGCGTCGCACCGAGTTCGAGCGCATCGGCGACGTGGCGGCGCACCACGTCGATCTGCGCGGGCATGGTCATCGGCCCGTAGGCCGACCCGTCCTTCTCCCCGGGACGGATATCACGCAACTCGCGCTGCAGGGCCGCCAGGAATCGATCACGCACCGCCCGCTCGACGTACACCCGCTCGATCCCGACACAGGTCTGACCGGCATTTCCCATGGCCCCGAACGCGATCGACTCCGCCGCCGCATCGATGTCCGCGTCGGCGGCCACGATCGCGGCGTCCTTTCCGCCTAGTTCCATGACCACGGGGACCATCGACTGGGCGCATGAGGCCATCACCTTCGCTCCGGTGCGGGCCGAGCCGGTGAAGGCGAGCTTGTCGACACCGGCATGGCACAGTGCCTCGCCGGCCGGTCCGGAACCAGTGACCACCGACAGGATGCATTGCGGCGCATCCGGGTTGGCCGACACAAATGCATTCGCATACCACTGCGCAACAGCCGGGGTGTACTCGCTGGGCTTGAACACGACGACATTGCCTGCGGCCAGTGCCGTCGCGATCGACCCGTTGGGGGTGTAGAGTGGATAGTTCCACGGTCCGATCACCCCGACCACCCCGAAGGGGACATGCTCGACTCTGGCAGCGAAGTTGGCGGTCAGCAGTCCCGGCCGGCGACGTTGCTCGCCGAGAATCTTCGCGGCGTTCTTCGCCGTCCAGGTGATGTGTTCGAGACTGAGCATCACCTCGAGCGCGGCGTCCGGGCGGGGTTTACCGTTCTCCCGATGGATGAGGTCGACGATCTCCTCCACGTGAGTGGAGATATATCGCCGCCAGGCGAGCAGTCGCCGGCGTCGCCCACCGAAACCCTGTTCCGTCCACCAGCTTCCGGCTTCGCGCGCGCGTCCGACAGCGGCGCGGATCTCTTCTGCGGTCATCTCGTCGACGACCGTGACGAGCGCATCGGTCGCCGGGTCGTGACTTTCCAGGGTGGTCATCTCGGATGTCTCCAGTCGTTGTGGGGTTCAGTGCATCAGGCGTCGAAATCGACGCGTATCGGTCCCTCGGGGTGGCGCGCCTGGCAGGCCAGGATGAATCCGTCTGCGATGTCCTCCTCGGCAAGGGCGTCGGTGACATCCATCTCGACGTTGCCTTCCCGCAGCAAGCACATACACGATCCGCAGTCACCCGCCCGGCACGAATAGGGGGCATCGATCCCCTCGGCCAGCAGAACATCGAGCAACTTGGCGTCCGCTGGCCAGGCCAGACTGGTCTCGGCGCCGTCGAGCACGACGGTCAGCGGCGTGGCGTCGTCGTCGGCGTTGTCGGTGATCTCGAGAACGAAGGGGTCGCCGTCGATGGACATGAATTCTTCACAGCGCACCCGGTAGCGCGCATCCTCACCCAACACTGTCCGCACCAAATCCATGAAGGGAGCCGGTCCACACACGAGCGCCTCGGCGGCTTCGCCACAGACCGTGGGGAACCGGACAACGGAGTGCGCTGTGGGGAGCCCCTCGTCGGTCTCGATCCAGTGCTGCACATGGAGCCGATCGGGATACGCGGACACCAACGCCTCGAGTTCGCCGGCGAATATCACCGAATCGTGGTCCCGATTGGCGTAGAACAAGGCCACCCGACGCTCGGTGGTCGTCAGGGCCGTCTTGATGATCGACATCATCGGCGTGATCCCGCTGCCACCGGCGTAGAGGAGCAGGTCCTCACTCAAGCTTCGTGGGGTGAACAGACCGGCCGGCGGCAACACCCGCAGGGTCATGCCCGTGGCCGCGTTGTCGCACAACCAGTTCGACGCATAGCCATCGGCGGTGCGTTTGACCGCGACCTTGAGGTGTTCGTCAAGTGCCGGTGCACTCGCCAGCGAGTAGCACCGGGCCACCGAGCCCGTCCGATCGCTCGGGATGCGCAGGGTGAGGAACTGACCGGCCGTGAACGCGAAGGCCGGATGCGACCGCGGGGTGACGTCGAACGTGATCGAGATCGCATCGGGGGTCTCGACGTCGACGCGCAGCACCCGCAGGTCGACGCCGAGTTCCCGGGTGCGCGCCGCGGTTGCGGTCACGCGACCGGGGACTTGGTTCGCGAGACACGCTGCCGCTCAACCCAGTCGGTGAGCATCCGGCGACCCTGCGACACCACGTCGTCGAAGACCTCGCGCCGATCGTTGCCCTGACGCCGCAGGGCATGCGCGGTCATCTCCAGCACCGCAGGCGTGCGCGTCATCTCGGCCGGACGCGCGCTGCGCGAGAACACGTCGGTGAAGATGTTGGCGTACTGCGGGTCCGCGGCGGCACGGTGGTAGACCTCGTACTCGATCGGCGTCGGCGGTTGCCCGGCGGCAAGGAAGTTGGTCCACTGGTAGATCTCCATGCAGTCCAGCTCACGACGTCGCGCCCAGTGACGCACCGCGGTGTCGAGTGCGGCCAGATCGACGGGTCCGTCGGCTCCGAGCACCGGCGCAACCGCCTCACCGAGTAGCCGACCGTACCGCAACGAATCCCGAATGCCCTGTGCCGTCACCGGATCCTTGAAGTGCCCGGCGTCGCCGGCCAGTGCCCAGCCCGGGCCCGCAGAGGTCCGGAAGTACGACTCGATGTCGGTGCAGGAGCGGACGCGGCCCTTGAGCTCGGATCCGGCGAGGCGCTTGGCGAGTCCCGGCAGTGCCTCGATCCCCTTCAGGTAGGCCTCCTGTGCCTTACGTCCACGGAAGTTCTCGGCCATTCCCACCGGCGGCTGCAGCAGGCACAGCAGATCACCGTCGTCACAGGGGAATGCCGTACCCAGCAGTCCGCCGACCCGCCACTGCGCCGCGATGTGGCGCAGCTCCGGACGCGGGTCACTCCAGTAGGCGAAGAAGCAGGCGCGCCCGCTCGGCTTGGAACGATAGGGACTGGTCGCGCCGACCTGCTCGGCGACGAAACTCTTGCGACCGTCCGCCCCGATCACCAACGGTGCGCGCAGTTCGTGCTCGCTCCCCGCGTCGTCGATATAGGTGATCCCGACGACGCGACCGTTCTCGCGGAGCAGCGCAGTCGCACGACATTCTTGACGCAGATCCGCCCCCACGGCGAGCGCGGTCTGGCGAAACGCCTCGTCGAGATGCTTGCGCCGGACGCACATCGCGAAGTCGATCCCGTCGTAGGGCGTGTATCCGACCTGCCAGGTAATGCCCTCGAGATCGGCTTGCGCGATCGGCATCCGCGGCGCGCCGATGGCCTCGACTCGTGGCAGTGCACCGATGGCATGGATCTCGGCCATGGTGCTGGGCCAGAGAAGATGGGTGGACAAGGTGTCGGACGGGAAGGCTGCGGCATCGATACCAATGACCTTCAGCCCTCGCTCGGACAATGCTATGGACGCTGCGTTCCCGGCGCATCGCGTTCCCACAACGATCGCGTCAACAGTCTCAACTGTGGTTGTCATCACACTCCTGACAGGGTGTCGGCACTATGTCGGAGGTAACGGTAATCACAGGCGGCCCATCCGTCAACCGACCCCACATCAGCGCTTCTAATGACTCGGCCGCCACAGACGATTGACTCAGTCGACACAGACGATCCCGCACCACCCACCCGCTGCGAGCCGGGCGCAGCGTTCACATCACTTCTGCGGCAGTACGTCCCAGTCCGCCACGGCGAATGCCCACCCATCGACCCGGAACCGGTCACGGCCCGTAGTAGAGTTCGGGTCGTGGCGTCGGTGACCAAATCACATGTGGCAGCCGCCCGCAGACGGCGGGCGGAAGCCATCGAACGTGTGCTGGCCGCCGTCGAGTCGATGCTTGAGGACGGCGAGCGATTCACCGAACTCCCTGTCGGGCGGATCGCGGCGGAGTCCGGCATCCCGCGGTCGACCTTCTATCAGTACTTCCCCAACAAGAGTCAGCTGTTGATCCACGTGGCGGCACTGGCCTCGGAGACCTTCTTCTCGGCACCGCTGAGCTGGTTCAACGACCCGGAGTCCCCCTCGCGGGGCGTGGTCGGCGTCGAGCAAGCCATCGGGACCATGCTGCGCGAATACCGTAGCCACTGGACGGTCATGCGCGCGCTCGACGAATTGTCGTCCTACGATCCGGAGATTGCCGAGTTCTGGATCGGCCGCATCAACGAGTACATCTCGATGATGGGCGGCATCGTCGACGGCTGGCAGAAGGCCGGCGCCATCGGGTCGCAGGTCGATCCCTATGGCGCGACAACAGGTCTCGTGTGGATGGTGGAGCGCACCATCAGCCAGCATGTGCTGCGGCCCACCGGCGACGCCGCGGTGAGCGACGAGCAGTTGGTGACATCGTTGTCACGGATCATCTGGCTGGCCTACTACGACGATCAACCGCGCAACCGCCGCGACTCGACCTGATTCGCAGTGCCCGAGCGCGCCATCCGCTCCACCGCCGCCCCACCGGTGGTGTCTTACTACCCCATTGGGGGTAACGTCTCCCCCCTCGATCGGCTCGACCCACATCGCCTCGAAGCCGTAACGACGCAGATGAACGGCGATTTCGCGATATGTTCGATGGAGTTTGCCGGCCTCCGCACCGACGATCCGAGGCTTGCCATCCCGCTCGGCGTCCGTGTTAGCTTCTCCTGCATCCGAGCCACGCACATCGTGGAGAAGGAGAGCTCCCATGACGGCATCAACGCGTCCGTCCACGTCCGAGAATCCCTCGTTGGTGATCGACCGGTGCGAGGGAATCGCGTCGGTGCAGCTGAATCGTCCCGCCGCAGCCAACGCACTCGACGCCGGGCTGTGGTGGTCCCTGGCGTCAGCGTTCGCCGAGATCGACACCGATCCGTCGGTACGCGTCGTCGTGCTCTCCGGGGCCGGGCGCCACTTCTGCGCGGGCATCGACCTGCAGATGCTCGACGACTTCTCCACCGTCGCCGACGACCCGTGTGCCGGACGGGGTTCGGAAGCGTTGCTGGACAGGATCATCGAACTGCAACGCGCGGTCAGTGCCATCGAGGGGTGCCGTACACCGGTGATCGCCGCGATCTCCGGTGCCTGTATCGGCGCGGGACTCGACATCGCCGCCGCCTGCGACGTGCGCCTCGCGGCCGCAGACGCCCGTTTCTGCCTCAAGGAGGTCGACCTCGGAGTGACCGCCGACGTCGGTGTGCTGCAACGTCTGCCGCGGATCATCGGCGAGGGCCTCGCCCGCGAACTCGCCCTGACCGCACGCACCGTCGACGCGCAGGAGGCCCGTGCCATCGGGTTGGTCACGGGGGTCTCCGACGATCGCGACGGCGTCCTGGCCTCCGCACGCGAGCTGGCTGCCACCATCGCCGCGCGGTCACCGCTGGCGGTCCGCGGCACCAAACGCGCACTCAATTTCGCGCGCGACCACCCGATCGGCGACGGCCTCGAGCAGGTGGCACTGTGGAATGCCGCCACCCTGCTCTCCGCGGACCTCGCCGAATCCCTAGCCGCGGCACGGGATCGCCGTACGCCGACCTACCGAGACTGACGATCCATCCACTCCAGAGGAGGTCCGTCGTGCGTATCGGACTGCTGATCAACTATTCGACCGACTTCCGCACCGCCGCCGGCGAAGCGGAGGTCTTCGCGGCCAAAGGTGTTGAACTGCTGGCGGTTCCCGAAGCCTATGCGTTCGACGCGCCGAGCCAGCTGGGCTATCTCGCCGGCCGGATTCCGTCGGTGTCGCTGACGACGTCGGTCATCCCGATCTACTCGCGCACCCCGGCGTTGATCGGGATGACCGCGGCCACTCTCGACTACCTCACCGACGGTCGGTTCTCGCTGGGCCTGGGCACGTCGGGCCCGCAGGTGATCGAGGGCTTGCACGGGGTGCCCTATCACGCGCCGCTCGGGCGTACCCGTGAGGTGATCGAGATCTGTCGCACGGTCTGGACCGGCGCCAAGGTGACCCATTCCGGACGACACCATCCGCTGCCGCTGCCCGCCGATCGTGGCACCGGCCTGGGTAAGCCGCTGGCGTTGATCTCCACCCCGATCCGCCCCGACATCCCGATCCTCGTTGCCGCGCTCGGGCCGAAGAACGTCGAGTTGACCGCCGAGATCGCCGACGGTGGCAGCCGATGTTCTTCGCGCCCGAGCGATTCCGCGACATCTGGGGCGAGCCCCTCGACCGGGGCGGTGACTCCCGCCCCGAACACCTTGGCCCACTGGACATCCACGCACAGGTGCCGCTGGCCGCGGACGGTCCGGGATCACCCGGCTATGAGGCCATCAAGCGGCACTACGCCCTCTACATCGGGGGGGCTCCCGAACGCAACTTCTACTACCGTGTGGCGTGTGCGTACGGCTTCGACTCGGCCGCCGCGGAGATCCAGAAGCACTTCCTGAGCGGCGCCAAAGACGTCGCGGCACAGCGCGTTCCGGATGAACTCATCGAGATGACGGCACTCGTCGGCGATTCGGCGTCGATGGCCGCACAACTCGACCGTTTCACCGCGGCCGGCGTCGGGACCGTGTACCTCATCCCGTTCGACGACGAACCGACCGCCCGGGCCGCCGCCGTCACACAGGTACTCGACGAGGCACGACCTAGGACGCCGGCCATCGCCTGATGTCGCGATCGTCGACCGGACGCTCGTCGGTGCGCTCGGTGATCCGGATGTGGTTGCCGAACGGATCCCGCAGCGCGCAATCGATCCCGTACGGCTGCTCCTGCGGCTCCTGGGTGAACTCGACGCCCTTGGCCACGAGGTCGGCGTAGGTGGCCCGGCAGTCGTCGGTACCGAGGATCGCCGCCGTGCCCAGCGCACCCTGGGTGAGCAGATCGCGAATCGCCTCTGCCGCTTGCGGTGTGGTGGCCGGCGGGCCGGGCACCGTCAGCAGGATCTCGCGGTCGGGTTGGGCGGGCGGGGCGATGGTGAGCCAGCGCATGAATCCCATGTCCACGTCACTGCTCACCTCGAAACCGAGTGCGCCGACATAGAAATCGAGCGCCTCTTGATGATCGAGGACGAAGATGGAATGAATGGCAACCGAGGTGATCATGATGACGACGCTACGGGCTCCACGCCGGTGAGCGCTTCTCCGAAACTGCGCAGTCCGGTTGCCGGTCGCGTCCAGTCCCGGACCACGCAGCCCGGCACAGGGATCGGGGCCGCGGCACGGCGATAGGCCGTCGGCGTACATCCGACGATGGCGGTGAACGTCCGGGAGAACGTCCCCACGCTGTCATAGCCGACCGCGAACGCCGTGTCGGTGACCGTCCGACCCGACCTCAGTGCGGCACAAGCCCGTTCGATCCTGCGCCGCTGCAGGTAGCGGTGTGGGGTCTCGCCGAACAGCGCAGAGAATCGGCGACTGAAGTGCGCGGACGACATCACCGCGATCCGGGCGAGTTCGTCGACGTCGAGCCGTCGCGCGTGATGCCGGTCGATCGCATCCCGCGCACGCAACAGCCGCCGGTTCTCGTCCTCGCGGGCCGACATCACGCTACGGTTCACCCGCTCATGCTCTCACCGTCGTCGGGCCGCACAACGATCGCCGGGCCGCACAACGACGACACCCCCGACCGCACCAGGGCAATCGGGGGTGTCGAGGAGTCGAATTCGCTCAGGCCTGCGCAGGCTCGGCGAAGTTACGGGTCACCGCCGGGTCGACCGGGATGCCCGGGCCCGTGGTGGTGGAGACGGTGACCTTCTTGATGTAGCGGCCCTTGGCAGCCGACGGCTTGGCGCGCATGATCTCGTCGTAGGCGGCACCGTAGTTCTCGGCCAGCTTGGTGGCGTCGAACGAGGCCTTGCCGATGACGAAGTGCAGGTTCGCTGCCTTGTCGACGCGGAAGTTGATCTTGCCGCCCTTGATGTCGTTGATGGCCTTGGTCACGTCGGGGGTGACGGTGCCGGTCTTCGGGTTCGGCATCAGACCACGCGGGCCCAGGACGCGCGCGATACGGCCGACCTTGGCCATCTGATCGGGGGTGGCGATCGCGGCGTCGAAGTCCAGCCAGCCGCCCTGGATCTTCTCGATGAGATCCTCGGCGCCGACCTCGTCGGCACCGGCGGCCACGGCCTCGGCGGCCTTGTCGCCGGTGGCGAACACGATCACGCGGGCGGTCTTACCGGTCCCGTGGGGCAGATTGACGGTGCCTCGAACCATCTGGTCCGCCTTGCGGGGGTCGACGCCCAGCCGGATCGCAACCTCGACGGTCGCGTCGGTGTTCTTCGACGACGTGTCCTTGGCCAGCTCGGCAGCCTCCAGCGGGCTGTAGAGCTTGCTCTTGTCGACCTTCTCGGCCGCGGCCGCGTAGGCCTTGCTCTTCTTGCTCATTGCTCTGTTCTTTCTCCGTGAAACGATTCGGGTTGGTGGTGCGGGCCGAGCCGGCCCTCCCACTACATCTGAAGACTCTCAGCCTTCGGTGACCTCGCGAGATCGCGAGCTCACTCGACGGTGATTCTCGCGAGATCGCGAGCTCACTCGACGGTGATGCCCATCGACCGAGCAGTACCGGCGATGATCTTCGCGGCCTGATCGATGTCGTTGGCGTTGAGGTCTTCCTGCTTGGTCTTGGCGATCTCGCGGACCTGGTCCATCGAGACCTTGCCGACCTTCTTGGCGTGCGGCTCGCCGGAGCCCTTCTGCAGACCGGCAGCCTTGAGCAGCAGCTTCGCCGCCGGCGGGGTCTTCAACTTGAAGTCGAACGACCGATCTTCGTACACGAAGATCTCCACCGGAATGACGTTGCCACGCTGCGACTCGGTCGCGGCGTTGTACGCCTTGCAGAATTCCATGATGTTCACGCCGTGCTGACCAAGCGCCGGACCCACGGGCGGGGCCGGGTTGGCCGCGCCTGCCTGGATCTGGAGCTTGATGATCCCGGCAAGCTTCTTCTTCTTGGGAGGCATCTCTAGTTCCTTGGTTGTTCTTCTTGCTGATCCACGTCCGCTGGAGGCGTGGAAGTCTTGTTGTCAGCCGGTCACCGGCTGACGGGCGAATCAGATCTTTTCGACCTGATTGAAGCCGAGTTCGACGGGCGTCTCGCGACCGAAGATCGACACGAGCACCTTGACCTTGCGCTGCTCGGCGTTGACCTCGGAGATCGAGGCGGGCAGCGTCGCGAACGGTCCGTCCATGACGGTGACCGACTCGCCGACCTCGAAATCGACCTCGATGGTCGAGGTGACCGCGGCTGCGGCAGCCTCGACGCTCTCGCCGCCCGAGGCGGCCTTGGCTGCGGACTTCTTGGCCTCGGTGCGCGGCATCAAGAACTGCAGCACCTCGTTGAGGCTCAACGGCGACGGCTTGGAGGTCATTCCGACGAAGCCGGTGACACCCGGGGTGTTGCGCACCGCGCCCCACGACTCGTCGTTGAGATCCATGCGCACCAGGATGTAGCCGGGCAGCACCTTGCGGTTGACCTTCTTGGGCTGGCCGTTCTTGATCTCGGTGACCTCTTCGGTCGGCACCTCGACCTGGAAGATGTAGTCGCCGACGTCGAGGTTCTGCACACGGGTCTCGAGGTTGGCCTTCACCTTGTTCTCGTACCCGGCGTAGCTGTGGATGACGTACCACTCGCCGGGCGCGCGACGCAGTTGCTTGCGCAGCTCCTCGACGGGGTCGGTCTCCTCGGGCTCGGCAGGAGCGTCGGCCTCGCCGGCCACCTCGTCGGTCGCCACCTCATCGGTGGCTGCCTCGTCGGCCTCGACCGCGGCCTCGCCGCCCTCGACGGCAGCGGCCTCGTCCTCGGCAGCCTCGGCCTGCGCCTCGACACCGGGATCGTCGGTCTCGTCCACGAGGGTCTCGTCGGTGACGGCCTCGTCGGTCACGACGCCTTCGACGTCAGCCGCTTCGGTGTTCTCCGGGGTGCTCACTGCAGCCCACGCTCCTCTTTCTCACAGTTTCGGTCAGGTCTCACGTCGTTCGCCCGGTCGTCACTCGACCGTGCCGTCCGCCGTGCGCCGACGACCGGTTCGTCGGGCGCCCCGAGATGGTCGGTGCGCTCACTCGAGGTGAACCGCTAACCGAACAGCCAGAGGACGCCCTTGGCGAAGCCGAGGTCGATGCCGAAGATGAAGGCGGTCATGATGACCACGAACACCAGCACGACGGCCGTGTAGACGACCAGGTCGCGGCGGCTCGGCCAGATGACCTTCCTCAGCTCGGCGACGACCTGCTGCAGGAACAGCCAGATCCGTACGAACGGATTGTGGCTCTCCGCAGGCGACGCCTTCTTCTTGCGTTCCTTGACGGCGACCGCGGTTCCGCCTGCGGAATCCGAGTCGTCGTCGGAGGTGCCGGCGGCAGACGCCGAACGGCGACCCCGACCCGAACGCTTACCGGACGGACGGAGCTCGGTGTCGGCCGACTTCGTCAGTGACGTCGTGCTCTCGCCGTCGGAATCGTCGGTGGCATCGGAGACCTCGAGCTCATCGGCCGCCGACGCGGCGGTGTCCCCCGCGGCATCTTTGGCGCGGGCTGCTCGATCTCGCTTGCTCAACTTCGAGGTCCTCTCGTCAACGTGTGCCCTCACCAGGGCAGGGGCGACAGGACTTGAACCTGCAACCTGCGGTTTTGGAGACCGCTGCTCTGCCAGTTGAGCTACGCCCCTTTGCGGCTGTCATGTCCCGGCGAGAAATCCCGCCGGGCCACTCGGGCCACCATCTCGATCCACCCTACGGACTGGTGTGTCGACACCGTCCGGCCGCGTGGCCTTCGGCTACCGACATTCCGCCGTTCGACAGAATCAACCGTCCGACAAAACCAACGCGCCACCCCATGGGTAGCGCGCAAGTCTAAGTCAACCGAGACACTTCAGTGTAGAACATGGGCCCTGCCGAACCCAAAACGCCCCGGGAACACCCGGTCGGCGTCAGAGGCTCTCCGAGAGAATCCGGACGGCGTCATCGTATCGATCCGGGGTGACCGCAGAATAGGTGAGCCGGACGAACAGGCCGGTCGGCTCCGCGGGAAACCACTCGGCACCCGGCGAGATCGCGAGACCCTTGGTCAGCGCCCGCGCGACGACGGTGTCGGCGTCGGGCAGCGCGTCGCCGGCCCTGCCGACGCCCAGGTCTACCCAGAGATGCAGTCCACCGGCCGGCCGGCGCGGATCGAAGCCGGCACCACGCAGCGCGGCAAGCAGGGCGTCGCGCCGGTCCCCCAACGCGCGGGCAAGTGTCTTTCGGTGGGTGCGCCACGCCGGTCTGCTCACCACGTCGAGGGCGGCCCACTGCAGGATCGGCGAGACGAAGAGATCCGAATGCGCCAGCGCCTGCTCGATGCGCACCCGTGCCGGTCCGCGCGCGAGAATCCCGGCCACCCGCATCGACGGCGACATGCTCTTGGTCAGCGACCTGACGTAGACGACGTGCCCGTCGCGGTCGGCGACGGCGAGCGGCCGCACCGGCTCGTCGATCCCGAGGTCGTGCGCCCAGTCGTCCTCGACGAGGAACGCGCGGTGTGCGGTGATCACATCGAGGATCGCCGACCGCTGCCCGGCATCCCAGCGGTCGCCGGTGGGGTTGGCGTGGTTGGGCTGGGCGTAGAAGACGCGTGCGCCCGACGACGTCAGCGCCGCGTCGAGGTCGTCGGCCCGGGGTGCGCCGTCGGATCGGGGCACCGGCACGATCACCAGACCGGCCTGCCGGGCGGCGCCGATCGCACCCCAGTAGGTCGGCGACTCCATGACGATCGCTTCGCCGGGGGCGGCGAGCGCGCGGAACGCCGCGGCCAGCGCCGCCTGCCCACCCGAGGCGACCATCACATCGGCGGAGTGCCAGGACTCGGCGGGCGCAGACCCAGAAGAGTCGGTATGGGAGAGCTCGTCGGCGAACCAGCGCCGCAACTCCGGAATCCCCGCGATCGGCGGTCGGCGATAGCACTCCGGCCGCCGCGCCACGCGACCGAGAGCCGCACTGACCTCACGGACGGGTAGCAGGGACTCGTCGGGGTAGCCCGAATGCATGGCGATCGTGTCGTGCGGCACCTGCCGCAGGGTCGAACCCACCGGGGACGCACCGTCGCGTCGGGGTCCGAGCGCTGCCGTCTGCCACGCCACCTCCGCGCCACGACGTTGCGTCGGACGTGCGCGGACGAAAGTGCCACGGCCGGGCCGTGTTTCGACGAGGCCGTCGGCCACCACCATTGCAAGCGCCCGCTGCACGGTCACCGGTCCGGCGCCGAACCGCGCCGCGAGGTCGCGGGTGGACGGCAGCTTCGATCCCGGGCTCGCGGTTGCGGTCAGCGAACGGAGGTGACGCGCGATCTGCTCACTGCTATCGTCGGACATGAGAAACAATAGTAGCGCTATCGAATCTCTCTCGCGTCCGCTATCAGCGCAGGGCCCGACGACCGCCCACGGACTGGCCTGGGGGCTCGTCGGCGTGATCGCCTTCTCGTTCACCGTCCCGTTCACCAGAATCGCGGTCGGGGGCACCGGCGGCGCGGGACTCGACCCGCTATTCGTGGGCTGCGGGCGGGCCGTCGTCGCGGCAGCTCTCGCCGCGGTGGCACTGATCGCGTTCGACGCTCCGCTGCCGACCCGCCGGCAGTGGTTTCGGCTCGTCCCGGTGTCGGCGGGCGTGGTGGCCGGCTTCCCGATACTGACCTCACTGGCCATGCAGCGCACCACCGCCGGGCATGCCGCGGTGGTGATCGGCCTACTGCCCGCGGCGACAGCGGTGGTCGCGGTGCTGCTGACCGGCGAGCGACCGTCGTCGCGTTTCTGGCTCGGCGCGGCCCTCGGGGTGGGAGCCACCGTCGTGTTCAGCCTGCTCGCCCACGGCGGGTCCGTCGGCAGCGGACCGGGGGTCGCCGACGCCCTGCTCGCCGCGGCGGTGGTGCTCGGAGCGATCGGATATGCGCAGGGCGGGCTGATGTCGCGGGAACTCGGTTCGTGGCAGACCATCTGCTGGGCACTGGTTCTCGCGGCGCCGGTGATGGTGGCGGTGTCGGCGGTCAGCGTGGTCACCCACCCACCACACGCCGGCGCCGGCCAGTGGTCGGCGTTCGCCTACCTGGCCGGCGTCAGCATGTTCCTCGGATTCTTCGCCTGGTATCGCGGTCTCGCGATCGGGCCGATGACCACGGTCAGTCAGATCCAACTGGTGCAGCCGGTCCTCAGTGTCTACTGGGCCGTCGTGATGCTCGGCGAGCATCTCACCGTGCCGCTCGTCGTCGGCGGGTGCGCGGTGATCGCCTGTGCCGCTTTCACTGTGCGCTCCCGCGTTGCGCCGACCCCGCGTCAGCGTGAGTGCCCCGAAAACGAGTGCCCAGCCGACGAGTGCGCCGACATCTCGACGACGTGACCGATTTCGTGGCGCCCGTGCGGGGCCGAGTCCTCCCCCGACGCCGGTTCGTCGTGTGCAGCGACGGCGTGTGCAGCGCCGTCGATGCCGATGACCTCGTCGATGAGTTCGTCGTCCTCACTGACGTCGGTCTGACGCCACAGTGCGATCGCGTAGAGACCCAGCCCGGCCACCAGCCACACCGTGAGCACCACGATCGGATGAATGATGTTGTGGCCATTGAAGAATCCGACGTTGCGCAACAGTGTTCCGGTGGCCCCGGGCGGTAGCAGCTGACCGATCGCGCCCCACGGAGAGGGCAACAGGTCCGGCGAGCTGCTCAGCCCGGACAGCGGATTGCCCAGCACCACAAGCAGAATCGCGGCGATCCCGAGGCCCGCTCCGCCAAGCAGTCGACGCAGTCCGATCACCCCGAACGCGGTGGCGGCGATACCCAGGATTCCACTCAGCACCAGATACCAGAAGGCGGTGTCGAAAGTACCCAGCACGTAACGCATCAGGAGGTTGATCGCGAGCCCGGCCAGCACGGCGAAGCCCAGTGTCGCCAGCACGAGGTTGCGAGGCCGTCGGATCATCATCATCAGTGCCACACCACCGATCCAGCCGCCCAGGGCGAGCGGCAATGCTCCGGCGGCCAGCCCGACGCCCTTCGGGTCGCCGGTGCCGAACCCGCGGACGTCGACAACGGTGACCGGCGAGTGCATCTGCGTGCCCATCTGTTGCCCGATGGTCTCGATGAGCGTGGCCACTGCCGGACTGCCCGCGGTCGTCACCAGGACTCGCGTCGAATCCCGTTGCACGACAACTGCTCCCTCAACCCGGCGATCGAGGATCTGGCGTCGCGCCTGCGCCTCGTCGCCGACGGCGGTGACCTCGAAGCCGCCGGGCTGTCGCTCCTCGAGCGCACGGGAGATCTGCTCGGTGGCCGCGGCCGGCGCGACCACCGCCAGTGGGATGTCGTTGGGCTTGGAGTGCACCCCGGGGAGCGCGAACGCCAACAACAGGATCGACACCACCGCGGTCAGCCCCAGCACCAACGCGAGGGCCTTGCCTTCGTCGGACTTCATCATCACATTCCCCTTAAGATACGTGGCGTTTCTTATTGCCTGCGATGTCTAGTCTGAACCAACAAGAAACGCAACGTTTCCTATCCGGCCGGCTTGATCGGCCGACTGTCGGAAGGTGGCAGGAGATGGCAGCGACCCGACGCCGCGGGGCAGAACTCGATGCGGCGATCTTCGACGCGGTGCTCACCGAACTGCGCGACGTCGGATTCGCCGACCTCACCGTCGAAGGGGTCGCGCGTCGCGCGGGGACGAGCAAGGCGGTGCTGTATCGACGGTGGTCGACCAAACTGGAGATGGTGATCACCGCCCTGGCCAACACGCGCCTGGCCGACATCACGCCCCCCGACACCGGCACCCTGGCCGGCGATCTGCGGGGAACGATCCACGAGTTGCTCGATCGGCTGGCCGCACAGGGCCGTGAGGTCGCGCTCGGCATCATGGCCGGCGCCGCGTCGGAGCCCAATCCCGCTGCGATGACGGTGCTGCGCACCAAGGCCGAGGATCTGTCGGGGGTGATCATCCGACGGGCACGCGACCGTGGGGAGATCGGCGCGGGACCGGTGCCCGCGACGGCCGCCACGCTGGCGTTCGACCTCGTGCGCTACCGCTTCCTGATGGAGGGCTCACTGTCGGCCGAGGCGATCGACGACGTCGTCGAGACCGCGGCGGTGCCGCTCATCCGCGTACATGCCTCCGGCGCAGAGGGATCCGGCGCAGGGTGATTGGGGACAGTCCGGGAGACGACCCTCAGTTGAACTGGATGACGGCCTGTGCGCGCCCGAAGATCTTGCGGTCACCCTGCTTGGCGACGATCGCGATCGTGCCGCGGCGCGTGTCGGGGTCGAGGGATTTGATCTTGCCGGTGAAGTCGACGGCGGCGCTGTCGTCGGCGGGCACGTAGACCGGGCTGGTGAAGCGAACGTTGTACTCGCAGAACGCCGCCGGGTCGCCGATGTGCTCGGAGATGAAGGTCGCGCCGAGGCCCATCGTCTGCATGCCGTGCGCCACGACGTCGTCCATGCCCGAGGCCTTGACGAGGTGGTCGGAGAAGTGGATCGGGTTGGGATCCCCGGCCACACCGGCGTAGTTGGTGAGGTTGCCGCGGGTCAGCAGAAAACGCTTGGCGGGTAGTTCCTGGCCCACGGTCAGCGAATCGAAGTCCACCGCGCCGTAGGCTCCCGGACGCTCGGTGGGGTCGGGGCGGTCGTAGCGTCCGGGCTCGGGCTCGACGGTGCGTCCGACGGTGCCGGTGCGGTCGACCTTCATCATCACGTGGTCGAGCGACTCGGCGAGTTCGGGATCGATCTCCATGCCCGGCCGCGCGGCCAGCGAGGTGTAGGTGGTCATCACCGGCTCGTTGCGCTGATTCCAGATGACGTTCTTGGTGACCATCAGATCGATCGTCTCCGGGCTGGTGACGTGCCGGAACGAGTCGAGCGACACGTCGCACACCAGCTGATCGCCTACCTTCATCGGCTGGTGGTAGATCAGCCGCTGGTCGGTCTGCATGATCTGCCACAGGTCGTATCCGGTGATGACGTCCTCGAACAGTTTGCGCTGGGCGACGATGCCGAGCACCGACACGTAGGTTGGGGCGGCGATCAGGGTGTCATGGCCAAGTCGGCGCGCTGCGGACTCGTCCCAGTGCGTCGGGTGCGGGTCCTGCACGGCCAGGGCGTGTTTGCGGACCTCTTCGCGGCCGATCTCGTAGTAATCGTCGACGGTGTAGTTGAAGCCGACGAGCGACTTGGTGTGCTCGGCGATCTCCTCGGGGGTGAGCTTCTCGCCGGCGGCCTTCAGCTCCGAGGTCCGCTGCTTGATCTCGGCGTCGCTGATCTGTGACGACATGCGGTTCGCTCCTTACCTGTGCCACGTCCCGGTGGCGTCGATCCATGACTTCCGACGGCTGCTGCCGCGACGCGCGAGGAAGGTCTCATCCGTGCCGCGCACATACCACTGCGGACCGCCTCGTCGAGGCGGTCCGCAGGTATGTCTGTATGTCGCCGATCGCCGACGACTGCGTCAGCGAGACTCTTTGTGCGCCTGATGCTTGCCGCAGTTCGGGCAGAACTTCTTGATCTCGAGGCGATCGGGATCGTTGCGACGGTTCTTCTTGGTGATGTAGTTGCGGTGCTTGCACACCTCGCAGGCCAAGGTGATCTTGGGCCGCACATCAGTTGAGGAAGCCACTGTAATCCTTCTTTCACGGGGGTTTGCGTGTTCTCGGCGCTCGCGCCCCCGTGTCCCGGGCCGCCGCGGGCGCTGCGTGTTGTGTAGCGGTGGAGGGGCTCGATCCCTCGACCTCACGATTATGAGTCGTGCGCTCTAACCAGCTGAGCTACACCGCCTTGGCGGCCTGAGCACCCGCGGGGGCGATCAAGTCCTCCCGAGCCCCCTGACGGAATCGAACCGTCGACCTTTTCCTTACCATGGAAACGCTCTGCCGACTGAGCTAAGGGGGCGTTCACCCGTGCTGCCCGGTCGCGTGTCCGGGCTGCTCGAGAGCCTTAACGAGATTACACACCGACTCGGCGGCGCACCAAATCGCCTGTTACAGCGGTTTGACGGCGCGTCGCGAACGACGATTTTCCTCGTTTGTGGCAGGTATAGGATTCGAACCTATGTAGCTTGCGCGACGGATTTACAGTCCGCTCCCTTTGGCCGCTCGGGCAACCTGCCGTGCCATTCTCTCGGCCGTTTCCGACCGCGTGAACAACGCCGTGAAGAATACAACGACTACCGCCCGTTCACGCAAACCCGCTGGTCAGAGCCGCCCCGCCGAACGCGGTCCCCTCCTCGCCGACGGCGCTCGTCGCACCGCCGAGCGCGCCCGTCTCCTCGCCGATGGCGCTCCCCCACACGTCGAGAGCGCCCGTCTCACCCGTGAGCGCGCCCACTAGGCTGTATCCCATGGCTGATTCATCGTTCGACGTCGTGAGCAAGGTCGACCGCCAGGAGGTCGACAACGCCCTCAACCAGGCCGCCAAGGAACTGTCCCAGCGCTACGACTTCCGCGGCACCAACACCGGTATCGCGTGGTCCGGCGAGGAGGCGATCGTCATCACCTCCGACGCCGAGGAGCGCGCCGTCGCCGGCCTCGAGGTGTTCAAGGAGAAGCTGATCCGTCGCGACATCTCCCTCAAGGCATTCGACGCCGGGGAGCCCGCCGCGTCGGGCAAGCAGTTCAAGATCACCGGAACGCTCGTGCAGGGCATCGACTCCGAGCACGCGAAGAAGATCTCCAAGAAGATCCGCGACGAGGGGCCCAAGGGCGTCAAGGCGCAGATCCAGGGCGACGAGTTACGCGTCTCCAGCAAGAAGCGCGACGACCTGCAGGCCGTCATCTCGCTGCTCAAGGGCGAGGACTTCGGGATCGCGCTGCAGTTCGTCAACTACCGGTAGCGGCTTGGGTGACGGCGGCGGCTCAGCTGATCCCGCGCCGCGCCATCTCCTGCAGTCGGGCGATGCGCTCCTCGGTCGGCGGGTGCGTCGAGAAGAGCTTGGCCATCCGGTCGGTGGCACGGAACGGATTCTCGATCATCGCGTGACTCTGCGCGGCGATGTCGGGCTGCGGCGGCAGCGGCGCGGCCTGGATGCCGCCGGAGATCTTGGCCAGCGCCGACGCCAACGCCAGCGGGTCCCTGGTCAATTCGGCACCCGAGGCGTCGGCCTGATATTCGCGCGAGCGTGACACGGCCAGCTTGATCAGGGTCGACGCGATCGGCGCCACGAACGCAACGAGGAGCATCAACAGCGGGTTGGCGTTGTTGCGGTTGCCGCCGAAGAACAGCGCGAAGTTCGCCAGGCCGCTGATGATCGCGGCCATGGCGCCGGCGATCGAACTGATCAGGATGTCGCGGTTGTACACGTGCGACAGTTCGTGGCCGAGGACCGCACGCAACTCCCGCTCGTCGAGCAGCCGCAGTATCCCGGCGGTGCAGCACACCGCCGCGTTCTTCGGATTGCGGCCGGTGGCAAACGCATTCGGCGACTCCGTCGGGCTGATGTAGAGCGCGGGCATCGGCTGATGCGCCGAGGTGGCCAGCTCGCGGACGATGCGGTAGAGCACCGGCGCCTCGACCTCGGTCACCGGCTGCGCGTGCATCGCCTTGAGCGACATCTTGGCGCTGTTGAAGTAGACGTAGGCGTTGACCGCCACGGCGAGGATGACCGACCCCCACAGGATGACGGGGCTGCGGAACATCGCGCCGATGCCGACGATGATCGCCGACATCACGCCGAGCAGGAGCGCGGTCTTCAATCCGTTGAAATGCATCAGGTCCTCGTTCGAGTCACGGCGTCGGTGTGCGCTCCGGCAGGCTGCCGGGCGGGGGACGCCCTGTAGTTTCTCAAACGATCCAGACCCCGTTTCGGTTTCCGGGCGGGGTGTGAGCCATCCGACCGCTCGGCTATCCGGTTCGGTCGATGGTGTAGCTGACCAGCGAGCTCAATGCCCCGTGCGCAGGCCCGGTCGGCAACTGGGCGAGTTCGGCACGAGCCTGCTCGGCGAATTCGGCCAGCTTGTCCTTGGCCTGCACCATGCCGCCCGAGGCGTTGAGCAGATCGAGCGCCTCGGCGACCTCGGCGCCGTCGGTCAGCGGCCGCGCCGATCCGTCGTCGGCGAGCAGCAGTGTGCGGAGTCGATCCGACGACGCGTCGTCCTCGCGCAGCGCGTACAGCACCGGCAAGGTGTGCACACCCTCACGCAGGTCGGTACCCGGCGTCTTGCCGGAATCGCCTGTGACAGAACTGATGTCGATGATGTCGTCGGATACCTGGAAGGCGGTGCCGACGATGTCGCCGATCCTGGAGAGCCGCTCGGTGTCGTCGGCGGTCGCGCCGGAAGCCATCGCGCCGAATCGGCCCGCGGCGGCGATCAACGACCCGGTCTTCTCCCACACCACCTTCAGGTAGTGGTCGATCGGGTCGGCGCCCTGCGTGGCACCGACGGTCTCACGCATCTGGCCGGTGACGAGTTCGGCGAAGGTCTCGGCGATGATGCGCACGGCGTCGGGGCCCAGCGTCGAGACCAGCCGGGAGGCCCGGGCGAACAGGAAGTCGCCGGAGAGGATCGCGATGCTGTTGGTCCACCGGGCGTTGGCGCTCTGCGCGCCGCGGCGCATCGGCGCCTCGTCCATGACGTCGTCGTGATAGAGCGTCGCGAGGTGGATCATCTCGACGACGGTCGCCGACGTGATCACCTCGTCGGCGTCGGGGTTACGCCCGAACTGCGATGCGAGGATCGCGAACATCGGCCGGAATCGCTTGCCCCCGGCACGCGCGAGATGTGTCGCGGCCTCGGTCATGACGTCGTCGCCCGAAGCCAGCTCCGTGAGCAGCAGGTCCTCGACACGGGCCAGCGAGGACCGCACGGTCTCCGCGAACTCATCGGTCCCGAGGTCTACTCCGGTGAATGTCGACTTCACGTGTTTGCGCCGCTCCGTTTCGAGAAGGTCCGTTTCGAGAAGGCCAAGGCCATCGGCGTGACGCATCGGGCGCCATACCCCAGGGCACTACCTCTGTGCAGCCTAGCGTCTGGCACCGACGCTGCCCGAGCAGCATCGCCCGACGGTGCGCCGACATACTGGTCGGGTGAGCAGCCAAGTGCCCCCCGTCGAGGTCCCCGACGCCGCCGACGTCCTGGTCGTCGGCGCCGGGCCGGCCGGGTCGGCGGCCGCCGCCTACGCCGCATCGGCCGGTCACCAGGTGGTTCTCGTCGATGCGGCGGTGTTCCCGCGTGACAAGACCTGTGGCGACGGGCTCACCCCGCGCGCCGTCGCCGAACTCGATCGCCTCGGTCTGGGACATCTCCTCGACACACGGCCGCGTCTGGACGGTCTGCAGCTCAACGGCTGGGGCCGCAGCGTGTTCGTTCCGTGGCCGTCGGGCCGGTTCCCCGGCTACGGCAGCGCCGTCGCGCGCCTCGAACTCGACGACGCGATCCGCGAATTCGCCCTCGAGCGTGGAGCACGAATGGTGTCGGGCGCCAAAGCCGTCGACGTCGAGCGCGCCGGGGACCGCATCAGCGCAGTGGTCGCCGACACCGCCGATGGTCGGCGGACGATCCGCGTCGGGCAGGTCATCGTCGCCGACGGGGTGCGCTCGGGCCTCGGCAAGATCCTCGGCCGACAGTGGCACCGCGACACCGCGTACGGCGTGGCCGCGCGCGCCTATGTCCCGTCCCCGCGCGCCGACGCCACCGTGATGGGATCGCACCTCGAACTCCGCGGACCCGACGGTGAACTGCTGCCCGGATACGGTTGGGTGTTCCCACTCGGCGAGGGGTTGCTCAACGTCGGCGTCGGTGCTCTGGCCACATCAAAACGACCGGCACACATGGCACTTCGGCCGATCCTCGAGCACTACTCGCACATGGTCGCCGACGAGTGGCAGATCACCGGCGAGCCTGTGCGCATCGCCTCGGCGCTGCTGCCGATGGGCGGTGCGGTCAGCAATGTCGCCGGCCGTAACTGGATGCTCATCGGCGACGCCGCGGCGTGCGTGAATCCCCTCAACGGGGAGGGCATCGACTACGCACTGGAGACCGCCCGGCTGGCGGTTGACCTCCTGTCCGGCGACGACCACACGCACGCCTGGCGCGCCCTGCTCGTCGACCATTACGGGCTGGCCTTCTCCGCTGCCCGTCGGCTCGCCGGCCTGTTGACGATGCCGCAGACCGTCCCCGCCCTCGGCCGCCCCGGAATCCGGTCGGCCCGGCTGATGTCTCTGGTGGTCCGGGTGATGGGCAATCTCATCACCCCCGACGACGCCGACCTCGTCGCCCGCGCCTGGCGCGGCGTCGGCCATCTGTCGACCCGCATCGACGAACGGCCGCCGTTCAGCTGACGCTTCGCGCCAGCGCCCTGCTTGTTGCCGACGGCGCTCTGCGTGCCGCTCGTCCAGATTTGATTGGGACAAAACCGATGGTATGTTTCAAATATCTGATATAACGGCCACCTCAGGAGCGTCATGCCGTCCGTTTCGTCCGTCGCCTCGTCGGTCTCACATCGCATCAGTACCCGCCGCGCGGAGCGCTACCGGCTGCGTGACGACCTTGCCCGTGTCGACCCTGCGGCCGATCCCGAACGGTACGCACGCAGCCTCGGCACCCTGGAATACCCGTGGGGCATCACGATGGCGCTGAGCTTCGCCCTCTTCCGCACGTACGCCGTACCGTCGATCGGCGAGTTGCTGTATGAGACCGGAGAATTCACCGAACGCACCCAGAAGCGTTACGACGACACCGTGCTGCTCCTCGACGCTCCCGTCGAACACGGCTTCGTCGATCCACGCGCCCGCAATGCGGTCCGGCGGATCAACCAGATGCACGCGATGTACGACATCTCCAACGACGACATGCTCTACGTACTGGCCACGTTCGTGGTTTGTCCGGTCCGCTGGGTGGCCGACTACGAGTGGCGCCCGCTGGGCCGCAACGAGATCGACGGTCTCACCGAGTACTACCGCAAACTCGGCAAACACATGGCGCTCAAAGACATTCCCGGCACGTACGAGGACTTCGAGCACTTCCTCGAAGACTACGAGCGCGAACATTTCGCCTACTCCCCCGGATCACGCAAGGTCGCCGACGCCACCCTGGATCTGCTCACCACCTTCATGCCGTTCCGCCTTCTCCCGGCGTGGCTCGTCCGGCGCCTGTCGTTCGCCCTCATGGACGACCGCTTGCTCGACGCCTTCGGCTACCCCAAGCCCACCGCCGTCGAGCGTGTCGTCGCCCGCAACGGCCTGAAGGCCCGCGGTCTGGCCATCCGGTTCTTCGCCGGCCCACGTACCGTCCCCCAATACGGCCGGGACATGCCGCAGATCCGCTGCTATCCGCGCGGCTATGAGGTCGATGAGCTGGGCACCTTCGCCCCTGGATGTCCCGTCCGCCACGCCGGCTGACCCTTCATCCACAACCTTGACGCCAATCCTCCCAAACCCGACGATCCTGGCTACAATGCCTTTCACGCCGTAGATCTGGCCGGGGCCAGAAGGGGGAGGGATGACGGAGTATTTCGTACAACCGGGCACACGTGTGCCACTCGGCGGTGAGTCCACCTCCCCACCCGACACCTCCGTTCCGCGCGGCAATCCCGAACTCGGCGACGGCGGAGTCGTGCAGGTAATCGACGCTGAGTGGAAGCGACGAGCCGGGGTGGCGCGGGATCTGGCGGCGGAGTTGGCTGGGGTTGTTGCGGAGCTGGTCCGCGTCAACAACGGCAATCACTACGGCAACGTACCGGAAGGTACCAATATGTCTGAGCGTGCCGCAGAGTTCGTCAATTGTTTCGCAGCAGGACTGAAGGAAAATATCGAGCTCCTAGACGCACTGGAAGCGCTGTGCGACCAGGCACACGCCGAGCTGACTGCGACAGATAGCAAGATCGGTCTAGTTTTCGAATCAATCAATGCATAACATTCGACTGAAAATAGCCAAGATAATGTTGACGATGTCCGTCACTCTCTCTGGGATAGTCGGCTGCACGACTAATTCAGGCGGACCGCCACGAGATCGAACATCAGCCTCGGCGTCGCACCCAAGTACTCCCGCCAGCATCAGACAAGTGGATGCGAACGGCAAAAGACTACCCTTCAATACCGTATTTCCAGATCGGTGGAGCAACCTGAACGACGGCTCGTCATATGAACCTTGCACAGCACTCTCTGGCGAGGAACTAGAGGCATTGGGCTTGAACCAGCAATCAGCGACAGACGGCGCCAATGCCAACATGCAGACGTCCCGAGGATGCGACTGGAGATACCGGGATTCGAACACAGCAATCCTTTCACAAGGCGTCGGGAACGATCTTCCACTCGAGGATTACAAGAACAAGTACTCAACTGCGATCGAATGGCAATATGACACCAGCATCCAAGGAAGGTCAGTCGCAGTTGGGTATCCCAGACACCAGGACGCATGCACAACTGCGGTTCAATCTGGCAGCGCCATAGTCACGACTACTGCCATTCTGTTCATAAACCCTCCGCCAAGAGACCAAATCTGCGCCAAAGCCATCGCCTTCACCAAAGCAACAATCAACAAAATGCCACCCTGACCAGCACCAATGCGGCCGGTCTCGAGGCTCGTCGCTATCGCTCCTCGGCACCTCGACCACCGATCTGGCGGACCACGTTCGAAACCGAATGCGATGTCGCCGCTCGTCGCTCCTCGGCACCTCGACCACCGAAGTAATCGATCCGAGCCGGTAGTCACCTCGACCACCGGGCAATCGCCATCCGTGCCCGCCCAGGTGACGAGTCAGACGCGAATACCGGAGTGTATTGCCGCGATGCCGCCGGTGAGGTTCTGCCAGCGGACGTCGGTGAACCCGGCGTCGCGAATGAGGTCGCCGAGGCCGAATTGGTCGGGCCAGGCTCGAATCGATTCGGCGAGATACACGTACGCGGCAGGGTTGCTCGACACCTTGGTCGCCACCGCGGGCAGCGCTTTCATCAGGTACTCCATGTAGACGGTGCGGAATGGCCGCAATGTCGGTGTGGAGAATTCGCAAATGACCAGGCGGCCACCGGGTTTGAGCACCCGATGCAGCTCGGCCAGGGCGGTCGGCACATCGTGGACGTTGCGCAGACCGAACGAGATGGTCGCCGCGTCGAATGATCCGTCGGCGAAGGGCAGAGCCATGGCGTCTGCCGCGACCTTCGGTACGTTCCGCTCGGCGCCGGCCTTGAGCATTCCGAGGGAGAAGTCGGCGGCAACGCACGTGGCCCCCGACGTCGCCAACTCGACGGTGGAGACGGCGGTGCCGGCGGCCAGGTCGAGCACCACGTCGTTGCGAGTGAGCGCGAGTGCCTTGCGGGTCGCCTTACGCCACCGCCGATCCTGCGCGAACGACAGCACGGTGTTGGTGATGTCGTAGCGCTTGGCGACGCCGTCGAACATCGCCGCGACCTCGGCCGGGTCCTTGTCCAGACTCGCACGTTCGGTGGTAGCCATGGCGATAACGCTACCTGCCCGTCACCGCCGCCCGACCGAGCGTCCGACGAGCTCGATGGCCCAACTCACATCTCGGCAAAGCCGCAGGTGACACCCGGTCATCGCGGCACATTCACCGACCGTTCGCCACGACGGGGTTTCTTCCTCACCAACCGGGGAACACCGTGGACACGAGAGCTCGTCCCCAACATCTGGAGGGAACATGACCGTCTCCACCACCACCATCCATCAGCAACTGCGCGCGATCCTCGCGCTCACCCACACCGAGATCCAGATCGCCGAGACCCGGCAGGCACAGGCCCGCACCGAAGCGGTTCGCGCCGAACTGGCCGGCAACGCACGCAAGGGCCGCGACCGCGCTGCCGCCATCGAGAAGGCGCTACGCGAGCGCGACGGCTTCGCCGATGTCCTTCGCCCGGCCCTCGGCCGCGTCGCCGCATCGGTCAAAACCCTCGCCGAACAAGCCCAACCACTCGATGAGGCACTCCTCGGCGACCTCGCACTCGAGCAGCAATTACTCGGCCGCGCAACATATCTCAAGGCTCTGGCCACCGGCGCCGACGACGCCGACCTCCTCGCGCTGGCCGAACGACTCGTCGACGCCCATACCGAGACCGTCGGCTGGATCAGCACGGTGCTGGCCGAAGAAGCCCTCGGCGGGCCGGCCGCACTGCGCCGCAGTCCCACCCAGTGGGCCAGCGGCCTCGCCGCCCGCGCGGTGACGCTGCCGGCAATCGCCGCATCGCGCGGCGCCGACCGTGTCGCACACGCACTGCGTCAGGTCCCCGACGCCGTCTCCGGTCTGCGCAGCCGCATCGGCAACACCGTCGACGACGCCACCGAAGCCGCAGAACAGGCCGGGCAGAGCCTCGTTGAGGCAGGAACGGCGACCCTGCGCACAGCGACCGCCGCCCGTGACGCCGCACTCGAGGCCATCGAGGACAACGCCCGGATCAACGGCGCCACCGGCGTTGCCGACACCGTGGCCTCGGTCCGCGAGGCGACAGGCACCGTCGACCCCGACGACCTGCCCATCCCCGACTACGCCGACCTCAACATCACCGACGCCGTCGCCGCAATCAAGGAGCTCGACGAGCCCGCCGACATCCGCGTGACGTTGCACTTCGAGGAAGCCCACAAGAACCGGCAGCGCGTCGTCAACGCCGCCGAGGCGCGCATCGCCGAGATCGCCAAGGATGTGGTCGGCGTCGAGTAACCCTCGCCGCCGGCACCACAGCGCCGTTCGCCCCACCACCCCGGGGGCGGACGGCGTGCGTCTCTCCGCAACAGGTTTCGGCGACGCCTCACGCGGGAACACGACCTCCAACGACAGGAGAGAACCATGGCCGAACGAGACGAGAACCCCACCACCGACGACGACAAGCTGCATCCGGGCCCCACCGACAACGACGGGTCCGGCGGCATGGCCACCCGCGAGGTGACGCCCGAACTCGTCGGTGACGACCACACCGACGAGTCACGGGCTGCCCGCGACGCCGAGTCCGCCGATTAGCGGTTTACCCAGCTCAACGAACGGGTACACCGGTCCTATGCACACGCGCATTCCCACCGCGACCGTCAGCCGCGCGCTGCCCGCACCCCGCGGTCCGCTCTCGGAACGTCTCCTCACCGCGCTGCGTGACGGCACCGACGTCGCTCCCGACCTCGTCGCCGACGCCGACCCCTTCGGCGACGACGTCCAGCTCGCCCTCTACGTCGCCTACGAGTTGCACTACGCGGGCTTCACCGACGTCGTCGGCGATCGGGAGTGGGATCCCGGCATCATCGCCCTGCGCACCGCACTCGAACGACTCTTCCTCGACGCGGTGCGCGCCGGCCTCGATACCGCGCCGACGACAGCCGAAGCGTTGATGGACGAGTTGAGCGTCGAGCCCGTCCATGGCGTCGGCCTCTCGTTCCGGTTGCGCGACAACGGAACCTGGCAGCAGTACCGCGACCTGTTCGCTCTGCGGTCGCTGTATCACCTCAAAGAGGCCGATCCACACGCCTGGGCCATCCCACGACTGCGGCGCACCGCCAAGGCGGCGTTCGTCGCGGTGGAATTCGACGAATTCGGTGGTGGCCGCGGCGAATCCGTCCATCAAGAGCTGTTCGCCGATCTCCTGGCGGCCGCCGACCTCGACCCCGCCTACCTGGCCTACCTCGACCGCGCTCCGGCATGGGCGCTCGCCCCGGTGAATCTGATGTCCTGCTTCGGTTTACATCGATCTCTGCGCGGCGCGACCGTCGGGCACCTGGCCGCCACCGAGATCACGTCGTCACCCGGATCGTCTCGGCTGCTGAGCGGGCTCGAACGGCTCGACGCCCCCAAGCCGTGCCGGCTGTTCTATCGCGAACATGTCGAGGCCGACGCCGTCCATGAGCAGGTCCTGCGCCGCGACGTGGTGGGATCACTACTCGCCGAGGAGCCCGAACTCGAAGCCGATGTGATCCTGGGCATCCGCGGATTCCTGTTCGTCGAGGACGCATTCGAGGCGGGGCTGACCGCCGCATGGGAGACCGGGCCGGTGTTGGCCGGGGTCGCATCTGTGCCGGTCTGACGCGCCGGCCTGCCCCGCCCACCCAGGACCCGCCCACCCAGAGCGCGCTACTCCCGCCGACGGCGCCGATGGCTGGTGTCGCACAACGGATATGTGCGGCTGCGCCCACAGGCACACACCGCGACCATGAACCGATCCGAGCGCACGTGGGTGCCGTCGGGGAGTTCGATGTCGACGGGCCCGGGCACCAGCATCGGACCACCTCGTGTCACCCGGATGGGGGTCGCGTCACTCATGCCGCACCTTTCCTGATCGCTCGCACCACGGCGAGTTCCTCTGTCCGGCGGCCCTTCTCGAGCAGCCCAAGACCTTCGAGCCACTCGGCGCGCGCGGTCATCACCGGCCCGAACGGCACCCACCGCACCGCCATCACGTGAGCGTCGAGACCGTTGGCGCGCAACGCATTCACCGTAGCGTCGATGTCGGCGAACTCCGACTGCACCAGCAGCAGGGTCCCGCCGGGCTCGAGGAATTCAGATGCGTGTGCGCACAACGGGTCCAGGACGTCGCGGCCGGTCGGGCCGGCGTCCCACGCATGTCGCGGGCCGGGACTGATCGCCACGCCGTCGTCGATGCCAGGAGCCGGCACGTACGGCGGATTACAGGTCACCACGTCGAACCTGTCGCGACCGATGTGGTCCTCAAACCGCCCGTGGTGCACCCGAACCGGACACGGGGCGTCGATGCAGAGTCGCCGCGCGTGATGCACCGCGAGTTCCGAGGCGTCCACGGCCGTGACCGATGCGGCTCCCGAATGCGCAGCCGTCCGCGCCAACACGCCGCTGCCGGTGCACAGATCCAGTACCCGACCGCCGATGATCTGCGGCAGCAGACGCAGGCAGTCGGCCAACAGCAGCGAATCCTCTTGTGGCTGGTACACGCCACCGGCGTACGACGGTTCGGGACTGATCTGCTCGAAGCTGAGGGTCATGTGCGCCTTCCGGGGCCGATGAGCGGGCGAAACACGTGCTCACGCGGCATTCCCCGATCACGCGTGGGTCAAACCACCGTTCCGACCCCAGCCGGCAGCAGCCGATCCACTCACCCGGCGAGCCGTTGCCGCCCCATCGCGATCCGCGCATCGCCTCCGCGTTCGGCGATGACCTCGCCGTAGTGCCCGAGCAGTTCCTCGCACAGCGCCGGCCACGTCCGCGCGCGCACCGCGGCCAGCCCGGCCCGGCCCATCGCCGCGCGTCGGGCGGGCTCCCGCAACGCGGCGACCGTTTCGGCGATGCGATCGGCGTAGGTCGCCGGATCGAGGAGGAATCCCGTCGACAACGGGGTCACCAGGTCTCGTGGTCCACCCGCATCCGGGCCGATCACCGGTATCCCGCTGGCCATCGCCTCCTGGATGGCCTGGCAGAAGGTCTCGTGCTCACCGGGATGGGCGAAGACGTCCAGGCTGGCATAGGCGCGCGCCAGTTGTTCGCCGCGCAGTTCGCCGGTGAACACCGCGTTCGGGCAGAGTCGTTGCAGGCGAGCACGTTCGGGGCCGTCACCGACGATCACCAGCCGCACCGACGGGTCGCGGTCCAGCGGGGCGAGCCGCTCGACATGCTTTTCCGGCGCAAGCCGGCCCACGAATCCGACGATCAACCGGTCCGCACCCCACTGTGCGCGCAGGTCGTCATCGCGTCTGGCCGGCGAGAACTGGGCGGTGTCGACGCCGCGCGCCCATCGATGCAGTCGCGGAATCCCGCGGGCGGCAAGCGCTTCCATCGTCGCCGTGGACGGCGCGAGGGTGCGGTCGCAGGCCAGGTGCACCATCCGCGTGTATCGCCACGCCGCGCGCCCGGCCACCTGAAGGCGGTATGCCTCGGCGAATCCGGCGACGTCGGTCTGGAACACGGCCACCGTCGGAACGCCCAACCGCTTGGCCGCCAACGCGCCTGCCCCACCGACCACGAACGGCGAGGCGAGATGCACCACGTCGGGGCGCACGTCGCGCAGGGCTCGGTACATGCTCGGCATCGGCACCCCGACGGGCAGCGACGTCACGCCCGGAAATCGCATCGAGGGCACCGTGTGCACAGGGGTGTGCCGACCCACCAGCCGCGGTGCCCGCTGACCGTCTCGCTCGGAATCCGGTGCGATCACCACCGCACCATGCCCGGCGTCCTCGAGATGCTCGACGACTCGTAGAACAGAGTTGACCACCCCGTTGACCTGCGGAAGAAAACTCTCGGCGACGATAGCCACGCGCATGGCGCCAATGGTCGTTGACTTCGATGACCTCGGCGACGACCGCATGTGACCTACGCGCGAACTCCGCGCGAACCTCTGGTCGCCGCAGCATCCTCACGCATCGACGGTTGCCCGGTCGTCGGCGGGACGCGGTGACGGGTCGTCGTCGGGGTGATCGCCGCCGTCACCGTCGTCGGGGCCGGAGTCGTCCTCGTCGGCGCGACGCGCGGCCCGGCGCAGCAGGCGGCGATTGGCCTCGGCGATCAGCACCATCACGGCGAGAACGATCAGCCACGTCAGCGCGGCCACCGACAGCGCCGGGATGATCGCCAGCGACGCCCCTCTCCCAGCGGGCTTGGCCAGGTCGGGGTTGCTCTGGTCGTATTCGACGCTGATGCGTTGTCCGGTACCGAGTTCTGTCGGATACAGCAGCCCCAGCCGCGGGCTGTAGATCTGCCCGTCGGGCGTCTGGAAGTACGCGACGGCGTGCAGGCGGTCGGCCGAGACGATGTCGGCCATCACGGTGCCCTTGTCGCGGTTGATCGCCGCGTCGTTGCGGAAGGCGGCCACGACCATCGCGCCGGCCATCACGGTGACGATCAGCCCGATCACCAGCAGCGTCTTTTGCACGCGCCGCAGGATGACCGGATTCATGCACCTCAGAATACGGGCCCACTACCGCAGGCGGCCCACGATCCCCGCGTGCACCGAACGCAGGCGCTCACGGTCGGTGACCACCTCGACGACTTCCACCCCGCCGGCGCCCGGCTCGGCCAGCACCGCAGCCAGGTCGGATTGCTCGACGCGGCGGTGCGGCAGATGGAATCCCGCACACAACGAGGCCAGGTCGGTGCGATGCGGCGTGCCGAACACCCGCTCATAGGCACCGGCGTACGGGCCGGAGTTGAATCGCGGATCGCCCTGCTCGAGCAGCCCGAAGATGCCGCCGCCGTCGTCGTTGGCGACGACGATCCGCAGATGCCGCGGCCGTGGCTCCGACGGCCCCAGAATCAGTCCGGTGGCGTCGTGGATGAAGGTCAGGTCTCCCATCAACGCGACGGTCCGCGACCCCGGATGGTCGACGTCGTGGGCCAATGCCGCGCCGATCGCGGTCGAATTCGTCCCGTCGATACCGGCCACGCCACGGTTGGAGAGCACCCGCACGCCCGGCGAGACGCGCCCGGCCAATGCGACGTCGCGGATCGGGTTGCTCGCGCCGACGACCAGTTGCTCGCCGGGCACCATGGCCGCGCTGACCGTACGCGCGACGTGCAGGCCGGTCGCCGGACCGCCCGCATCGAGTTCGGCGTCGACCGCCCCGAGGACGCGCTGATGAACCTCGGCGCACTGTTTGAGCCAGTCCTCGGCCGCCTCGCCGGTCGCCTCGACCCGGGTGCCGGTCGCGAACACATTGCCCGACACGTCCGGCCACCGCGGTCCGGTGGTCACCGCGTAGACGCGGACCTCGGGGTCGGCGAGCAGTCGCGCCACCCCGCGGTGCAAGGTGGGCCGACCGCAGATGATGGCCTGCTTCGGGGCGAGCGCGTCGAGCGCCAGCGGATGCAGCGGGGTCACCGCATGCGGTGCGGTCGGCTCGGCGACCGTCGGGATCCCGTCCAGCTCCGGATACCGACCAGCTCCATGACCTGCGACGACGACCGTGTCGAGGGACAGGTCGATGGGCAGTGGGATGTCGAGTTTGCCGACCGGAGCCTGTGTCCACGGCAGCCCACCGGGGCGTCCGGCGAAGACGCCGAGGTCGGACTCGGGGCCGGTCTGCGGCCCGGGGACGAGCGGCTCGCGCAACGGGATGTCGAACTGCACCGGTCCGGCGTTGCCGGTCCGCGCACCCCGCGCCGCCGCCAGCACGCGACCGACCGCCGAGCGCCACTGGCTGTTGGTGTCGAGGTCGGCCTCGGCCAGGCCCAGACTGATCGCCGCACGTACCTGCGTGCCGAAGATCCCGAACTGCTCGACGGTCTGATTGGCCCCCGACCCGAGCAACTCGTACGGCCGGTTCGCGCTGACCACCACCAGCGGCACCCGGGCATAGTTGGCCTCGAAGACCGCCGGGCTCATGTTGGCCACAGCGGTCCCGCTGGTCATCACGATCGGCACCGGCCGCCCCGACGACGCCGCCAACCCCAGGGCCAGAAATCCCGCCGACCGTTCGTCGATCCGGACGTGTAGCCGCAGCGCGCCCGCGGCGTCGGCGGCATGGAGCGCGAATGCCAGTGGCGCATTGCGTGATCCCGGGCACAGTACCGCCTCGCGGACCCCGCCGCGGACCAACTCGTCGACGATGACCCGCGCCTGCAGGGTGGACGGGTTCGGCGGCGCGGATTCCGGGGAAGAACTCATGGTTTCCACACTACGATGCCGCTTTTCCGCAACGATCTCCGCCGATGGATGCCCCGTGGCACCCCTGCTCGCCTGTTTTCAGTCATTCCGGAAGTAGAAATTCGACAAAAGCCCAGGTCGGCGGGTGCGGTGTACTCGGCAAATGACTGAAAACAGGCGAACGGCACGATCATTCGTCGTCGGGAGGCGGCAACCGGTGCCGATCGTCGTCGAGGGTGCGGGTGATGTCGGCCAGTGTGTCGTCCCAGCCGTAGAGAACGTCGTCGTAGGTCAGGCGCATCGTCGAGTAGCCCCTGGCCAGCGATTTGCGGTCGCGGCGACGGTCCTTGCGGTAGTTCTCCAGACTGGTGTGATGAAGCTTGCTGTCGCATTCGATCAGAAGTCGGCCCACCCGCAGGTCGAACCAGCCCAACCCGATGAGATTCGGTTGGACCACGACGTCATGTCCTCGTCGTCGTAATCGGGTGCGCACCATGGTCTCCGTGCCCGACTGGGATCGGGGATCGCATTCGGCCAACAGCATCTCGATGGTGGCGTTGGCTCGCGGCAGCATCACCAGCAGCAACTCCACATCGAGACCCTGACTGTTCAGCACCGAATCGGCGACGACGATCCAGTCATCGGGACTCATGCACCCGACCGCACTGCACAGGGCCAGGGGGACCGGGTCGAGGATCGAGTGCACCGGTAGCGGCGGCCCCGGCGGTCGACAGCAGGCCGTGCCCCGCCTCATCGCATCCTTGCCCGCGCGGATGTGCACCTCCTCGTAGCCCGGTGGAACCCAGATCCCGTGTTTGTCCAGCGCGGTCGGACCCGACAGTGCGCCGTATCCCCGTGCCGCCAGCAGTGCGTCGGAGTCGGCGCCCGGGGTCGAGTACCACCCTCGTCGTTCGACGGCGAGTTCTCCTCGGCGCACCATCCGCCGCAGGTCGTTGTCGGTCAGCCCGCCCGCGATCAACTCCGTACGGCTCTTCACACCCAGTTCGACGGTCTTGTCCACGAGGTTTGGACGCAGCGGGGCCCGTTCTGGCTCCATCTCGCCTGTTTTCAGTCATTTCCGAAGTAGAGATTCACCAAAAGCCCAGGTCAGCGCGCCCTGCATACCCGGCAGATGACTGAAAACAGGCGAGCACGCGGGCCGGCGGACCTATTCTCGCCTCATGGGCTCCGGTTTCTACGACCGCCACCTCCTTCCGCGACTGATCAACCTGACCTGCGGGTCGTCGGTGATGGTCCCGCTGCGCGGACGCGTCTGCGCACCGCTGACCGGCCACATCGTCGAGGTCGGGTTCGGCTCGGGCCACAACATCGAGGCCTACCCGCCCGCGGTGACCCGGGTCAGCGCCATCGAACCCTCCGATGACGGGTGGCTTCTCGGTGCCGACCGCATCGCGGCGTCGCCGGTCCCGATCGACCGCGCAGGGCTCGACGGACAGTCGCTGCCCTTCCCCGACAACACCTTCGACGGCGCCTTGTCGACGTTCACGATGTGCACCATCGCCGACCTGCCCGCGGCCCTCGCCGAACTTCGCCGGGTCCTCAAACCTGCTGCCTCCCTGCGCTTCCTGGAACACGGTGACGCACCCGATCCCCGGGTCCAGCGGTGGCAGCGCCGCCTCGAGCCCGTCCAGCGTCGGGTCGCCGGTGGCTGTCACCTCACCCGCGACATCCCCGCCGCCCTCACCGACGCCGGATTCGAGATCACCGACCTCGACCGCTTCTACCAACGCGGCACCCCCAAGACCTTCGGCGCGCTGAGCCTGGGAGGCGCCCGCACCCGCTGAGCCGGGCCCGCCTACGCTGGGGCCAGTGCGTCGTTGGATCGGATTGGCTCTCGTCACCGCGATCGCCGCACTTCTTCTCGAACTCCTCGACGTCGACGCCGCCGCCTTGTTCGCCGGCCTGGTGGTCGCCGCGGTCCTCGCCATCGCCGGACTCGCCCCACGCACACACTCCGACGACCCGGACGCCCCGGTCGTCCCCCGACCTCTGTTCCTGGCCGGACAGGGGGTGCTCGGTGTCTACATCGGCACCATGGCCGACCCGAGCACCCTGTCGGGACTGGGGTCGGCGTGGTTACCGGTGCTCGTCGTCGGGCTGGGCACCCTGGCCCTGTCGGTGGCCGGCGGAGCCCTGCTCGGACTGCACCGCCAAGTCGATACCCTCACCGGCGCACTCGCCTTGGTCGCCGGCGGCGCGTCCGGACTGGTGGCGCTGACGCGTGAACTCGGTGGCGACGAGCGGGTCGTCGCCGTCGTCCAGTACGTGCGCGTGGCCCTGGTGACCCTCACCATCCCGCTGGTCGCGTCGGTGGTGTTCGGCGCATCGGCCAACGGTGTCGCCCAGGCGTCACCGAGCTGGTCCGATCAGGGTTGGGGGCTGGTGCTGCTCGCGGTGTGCGCGGGGGTCAGCGTGCCCGTCGGCCGGCTCATCCACCTCCCGGCGGCCGGCCTGCTCGGTCCGATGGCGTTGTCGACGGCCGCCGAGCTGACCGGACTGGCCGGCGACGCCGCGATCTCGCCGATCCTGCTCGCGATCGCCTACGCGTTGATCGGCTGGCAGGCCGGGCTGGGGTTCACGATGGAGCGACTCAAGGCAATCGGGCGCATCCTGCCAGCGGCGATCGGTCTGATTCTCGCGATCGGCGTCGGCTGCGGGCTGCTCGGCGTCCTGTTGTCGTGGTGGACCGGCGAATCGATGTTCGACTGCTATCTGGCGACCACCCCCGGCGGCATCTATGCGGTGCTCGCCGCGGCCACCGCGGCCGGCGGCAATGTCGCCTTCGTGGTGGCCGCGCAGATCCTGCGTGTGCTGTTGATGCTGTTCGTGGCACCCTTCGCCGCGCGCTGGGCCGCCCGACGGCGCCCCGGACCAGCCGCGCTGTGACCGATCTCGCACGACGATTACCCTCGACGCCATGAGTGGGGAGAATCCGTCCGAGTCCGGCACACCTGAACCGACAACCACCACGCCCGCCCGCGAGTTCGACGTCGTCGTCTTCGGCGCCACCGGCTTCGTCGGCGAGCTGACCGCCCGCTACCTCGCCGAGCATGCACCCGCCGGCACCAAGGTCGCGCTGGCCGGCCGCACCGAAACCAAACTCGCCGAGGTCCGTCGACGCCTGCCCGCCGCGGCGTCGAGCTGGCCGCTGATCGTCGCCGACGCCTCGTCGCCGAGTTCGCTCGACGCGATGGTCGCCCGCACACGGGTGGTCTGCACGACGGTCGGCCCCTACCTGCGGTACGGCGAGTCGCTCGTCGTCGCGGCCGCCACCGCGGGCACCGACTACGTCGACCTCACCGGCGAGGTGCCCTTCGTCCATTTCTCCATCGACAAGGCCCACGAGACCGCACAGGCCACCGGTGCCCGCGTCGTCCACTCCTGCGGATTCGATTCGGTCCCTTCCGATCTCGGTACCTATCTGCTGTACCGCAAGGTCGCCGACGACGAGGCGGGCACGCTCACCGACACCACGATGGTGGTCAAGTCGATGCGCGGCGGCGTCTCCGGCGGCACCATCGATTCGATGCGGGTGATCGCCGAGGAGGCCAAGGACCCGCAGAAGCGGCGGCTGCTGCTCAATCCGCAAGCGCTGTCCGGTGATCCGGGCGACACCCCGAAGGTCAGCATGTCCTCGGAGCCCAGTGACATCGCGGTCGTGCGCGCCCGCACGGTCGACCCGTCGTTGTCGGGGACACTCGCGCCATTCTTCATGTCGTCGTACAACACGCGCGTCGTGCGACGCTCGAACGCGTTGCTGGACAACGCCTATGGCCCCGATTTCCACTATGCGGAGACCATGAACGTCGGCGGTATCCCGGTCCTGTCGGCGTTGATCGCCGGCAGTGTCAGCGTCGGCACCGGAGCGTTCCTGGGGGCGATGAGTTTCGGTCCGACGCGCCGGCTCCTCGATCGCGTGCTGCCCAAGCCGGGTAGCGGTCCGAGCGAAAAGACCAGGGAGAAAGGCTTTTTCGTCACCGAGACCTACACCCGCACCAGCACCGACCGTCGGTACCGCTCGCAGATGAAGCTGTCGGGCGACCCGGGATACAAGGCCACCGCGGTGATGCTCGGCGAGAGTGCGCTCACCCTGGCCCTCGACCGTGGCGAACTCCCGGCCCGCAGCGGCGTCCTCACCCCGGCCGCCGCGATGGGCGATGCGCTCGCCGACCGTCTGCGGGCCGCGGGAGCGAGCTTCGACGTCCGCGAGTTGACGTAGCCGAGACGCCTACGGCTGCCCCGGCTTGAGCGCGATGAACAGCGCGTCGAGTTCGGCGCACAGCCGGTCCCCGTCGTGCAGCGTGCCCTTGACGAAAGCCTTTCGGCCGTCCAGGTTCTCGACCCAGGTGTGCATGCGCAGCGGGGTGCGCAACGGGGTCAACGATCGGTAGCTGACGGTCAGATAGGCGGTGCGGGTGATGCCCTGCACGGCCAGTGCCGACGCCATACCGCCCAGGTCGTCGAAGGCCACCGCGACGTGGCCACCGTGCGCGGCGTCGTTGCCGCCGAGGTGGAACGGACGGAAGGTCACCGAGGCAACAACGCCGTCGGGTCCGCCCTCGCTGATCTCGTACGGCGGCAGCGTGATGTTGCCCCGCGCAGGCAGATCGATTCGGGTGCCCGCGGGCGAACGCCACTCGTCGATCTGCACGTCCTCGAGGCGCTTGTTGAGCGCGCGGACCTGGTCGATGAGTTCGTCGGTGATCTCCGGGGTCGGGCACGCGTAGCGCGCGAGATCCATCAGCCGCCGGATCTCCTCGCTGAGTTCGCCGTAGCGCGGGCCGCCGCGGTCGGTGGTGATGTCGATGCGAGCGCGGAATCCGCCCTCGTGCGGCGAGTCCGCGTCGGCGGGCACGGCCCAGCCCGATTCTGGCGAAGAAGTCATGCCCGACACCGTATCGGCGCCGGTCATCGGCGTCGCAGTCGGCGCAGCCTAACGCGAGCTACCGGTGGTGGTGACGGGTGCTGCCGACCGCATGCAGATCCACGTGGGTGGACTGGGTGGGCGCCTCCCGACGGTCCCGGAGCTTGATGATCGCGCCGATCAGCAGGGCGAGCACGACCGACAGCGCCACCCACACGGCGACGACGATCAGCACGATCTCCCACACACCCACGTCGCCAATATGCCAAAAGGCGCTGGTGGGTGGCCACTCATCGGGAATAATCCCGCCAAATTCTAAGAAACCGGCGCTCGGGGCAGCCCGGCACCGCCCCGGCCGGGTGTTCGCCGGCGGCTCGGGATCGGTGTCCTAACCTGAACGCCATGAGCACCGACGCCGCCTCCGCCACGCCACCCCCCTTCGATCCGACCCAGTGGCGTCCGGTGATCGACCTCGGCGAACTCACCGACATCACCTACCACCGGCACGTCGGCACCACCCGGGCCGATGGCATCGTGCGCATCGCCTTCGACCGCCCCGAGGTCCGCAACGCGTTTCGGCCGCACACCGTCGACGAGCTCTACCGCGCCCTCGACCACGCGCGACGCACCCCCGACATCGGCACGGTGCTGCTCACCGGCAACGGACCGAGCCCCAAGGACGGGGGGTGGGCGTTCTGCAGTGGCGGCGATCAGCGCATCCGCGGTCGGTCCGGGTATCAGTACGCGACCAGCCATGACGCCGACGTCGCCGCGGCCGGCGCCGAGGGCGTCGACGAGACACGCGTGAAGGCGGAGGGTGGCCGCCTGCACATCCTGGAGGTCCAGCGCCTCATCCGCACCATGCCCAAGGTCGTGATCGCCGTCGTCAACGGCTGGGCCGCCGGCGGCGGTCACTCGCTGCACGTGGTGTGCGACCTCACCCTCGCCTCGCGCGAGCACGCCCGGTTCAAGCAGACCGACGCCGACGTCGGCTCCTTCGACGCCGGCTACGGCAGCGCGTATCTCGCCAAGCAGGTCGGCCAGAAGTTCGCCCGCGAGATCTTCTTCCTCGGCGAGGTGTACGACGCGGAGACGATGCACCGGATGGGCGCGGTGAACCGGGTGGCCGACCACGCCGACCTCGAACGCACCGCCATCGAGTGGGGTCGCACCATCAACGGCAAATCGCCCACCGCACAACGCATGCTGAAGTTCGCCTTCAATCTCACCGACGACGGGCTCATGGGCCAACAGGTCTTCGCCGGCGAGGCCACCCGCCTGGCCTACATGACCGACGAGGCCGTCGAGGGCCGGGATGCCTTCCTGCAGAAGCGCTCTCCGGAATGGGACGCTTTTCCGTATTACTACTGAATCACCACCGGCTGGTCACACCGATCCCACCGACAGCGGCACAGATCACTGCTGCGCCACGGTGCACGATCACCGATCCGCGGCCACAATGGGTCGAGTGAACCCGAGGACACCCGAGCCCATCGTGTCCTCGTCGGCGACCGATCCCGATCTCACAGCCTCTCGACAGTCCCCCTCAGCCGAGCGACCGGTCCGTCGACGCCGACTGCTGCGCCGCGTGGTGATCGCCGTGGTGATCGTCGCCGTGCTCGCGGGAACGGCGTTCTACGGGTTGGGGTATCAGCTGTTCTACCGCGACCATTCCGACCCGCTGCGCAAAGTCGACGCCATCGTCGTGCTCGGCGGGGAGCACGACGGCCGTGAGGATTACGGACTACAGCTCGCCCGTGAGGGGTACGCCTCCACGGTCCTCATCTCCAACCCGTACATGAACGACCACTACCACCGCACCGGCGCCCAGCTGATGCAGCGGGTGTGTTCGTCGAGCACCGCCACCATGGAGGTGATCTGTTTCGACCCCGATCCGTCGACGACACGGGGCGAGGCGATGGAGACCCAACGACTGGCCCGCCAACGCCACTGGCACAGCGTCATCGTCATCAGCTGGCGGTTCCACATGGTCCGCGCCCGCTACATCTTCGGCCAGTGCTTCGACGGCGACGTCGTCATGCGCCCGGTACCGCGGTCGTATCCGTCGTCGCTGCGGTACTGGAGCTTCCAGTTCGCCTATCAGTTCGGCGGTCTCGCGAAGGCCGCGGTTCTCGGCTGCGACAAGTAGTCCAGAGACGAGGCTCAACCGAACAGCGCCGACGACGACGCGGGCCGCCCGAAGTGGTATCCCTGCGCGTAGTCGAATCCCAGGTCGACGAGCAACGGGACGACAGCGGCGTCCTCGACACCTTCGGCGACCGTTTTCGATCCCGTCGCGCGGGCGACGTCGCAGATCGCACGGACCACCGCCTCCGTGGTCTCGCTCTCCTCGTCGCAGTCACTGTCGAGGGAGTTCACCAGGTCCCCGTCGACCTTGAGGACGTCGACCGGCAGATCACGCAGGTAGCTCAGCGCCGAGTATCCCGACCCGAGATCGTCGATGACGATCGTGCACCCCGCCTCGCTCAGTGCACCGACGGCATGCGCGGCATCGCTGGCGATGCGGATCACCTCGTCCTCACGCAGCTCGATCCAGAACCTCGCCGGATCTGCTCCGCTCGTGCGGACCTGCTCGATGGTCGAGTCGACGATGGCCGGGTTGAGCAGTTGGCGCTGGGAGAAGTTGATCGACACGAAGGACTCCGACCCGGCCACTGTGGTGATCCCATGTGGTAGTTCGGCAACCGCCGTCGCGATCGTCGAGGCGCTGATCGGCCCCAGCAAGGCGGTGCCCTCCAGGATCGGGAGGAACTCGCTCGGTCCGGCCTCCTTGCCGTCATGCCAGCGCATCAGCGACTCGTACCCGGCCACCTCGTGGGAAGGCAGATGCACAATCGGCTGATAATGCGGTGCGAAGTCGGCAACCTTGGCCCGCGAAAGCCGTAGCACGGTCGTACGAAGCCGGTCGACGGTGGCGAGCATCTCGTCATCGCACACCTCCAGTGGCGTCCGCCGCTCAATCGCCGCCGTGAACGCGCATTCCGCGCACCATTTACCCACGCCGTTACGCAGATCGCGGGACAGATAACGGGGCGAGGCCACTCCGGTTCGGGTGTCCAGGAAATACCGCTCACCGCCCCACTCGACGATGTGGGCGCCGCCACGGAGTTCGCCGATGAGGATGTCGAGTTCCTCCTCGCTGGATGCGGTCGGAACCAGTTCGTAGTCGAGGTCGGCCACGCGCATCATCGCCACCGCGGGTCCGACGCGAGCCATCAAACCGTCGACAAACCGAGCGGCCACCGCTCCGGCCAGCTCCCGTCCGAATGCCCCGGTCAGTCGCCGGAACGGATCCGCTTGGACAACCATGTGTCCATGTCCCGGCACTACCAGCCCACCCTTGCTTCGGTTTGCGTACGACCCGGTGTTCCGGATGATCGGATCATAGACGCTGGACATAGCCGGGAGGCGCTTTGGCTGCGCACGTAACCTCCACGACACCTCACTACGTTACCGATCGTGACCGGCCTCACCGGTCCATGAAATAGGAAATATGCGGTTGCCGAGACGGGTTCACGAATACGACTATTCGAATAGGTCAACACCACCATCGAATTGTTTCCGCGAGCCCGAATTCCGACCGTTCCGTTCAGACCGATTTCTCAGAATCGCCCAATACGGCATCTGGTATCTTTCTCGTACGGGGGTTGCACACAGCGTCGAGAGTTCGCCTAGCGAAAGATCGAATCCACTGCGGCGGATCTCGATCGAGCTCGACCAGACGAAGTGGAGTGGAGTGACTTTGCGGCTCGTCGGTGCGTTAACCCCTCGTCACCGTCCGGTCACGTTGCGATGCACGTAACCCCGTCCGCCCGCTCCACAACGACTGGTCGACCCCACTCCCCGATGAGACTTCAGCCTCCCGACAATTCGAACCCCGGATTCCGCTCGTCCGAGCTGGTCCCGGCCACCAAGGGGGTCGACGGCCCCTCGTTCGCCCGAAGCTTCGACCAGCGCTCCATCGGCGTGCTGGTCAGCGAGACCGGTGCGATCCCATTGATCCTCCTCGGACTCCTCTCCTCGACGTTTCTCAAACCCCATTGCCAATGGGTGCTCGTGGTCATCGGCGTCTACACCTTGGTATCGGTTGCGATCACCGTCTACGCCCGACGATTGTCCGACCGCGGATTCGCCCTTCTGAGTTTCGGCGGCATGCTCGGCGTCGCCGGATCGTCGATCGTGATCGCCGACAATGGAGCGGCGTTGGCGGTCCTCGTCCTGCTTGCGGCGATCCCCGCGCTGTCGGCGATGGACTCGTCGTTACCGGTGGTCATGGGTTTCGTACTCACCGCCGCCGTCCTGGTGTGTGTGGTCGTCTCCATCCGGGCAACCTCGACGACCGCGCTGATCGTGGGCGGCGGCGCGGCGCTGATGGCCATCGCGGTACCGACCTATCTGGTCACCAGCCTGCGCCGACGACTGACGGCGTTGCTACATCAGCAGGCACAACTGAGCGTGACCGACCCTCTGACCCTTGCTCTCAACCGCCGCGGACTGCTCGACGGCGCGATCCACCTGTTCCGCACCGCGGCCACCGCCGGCAAGCACGTCGCCTTCCTGGTGGTCGACGTCGACTACTTCAAGAAGTACAACGACACCCACGGCCATTCGGCCGGTGACGCGATTCTGGTGGAGATCACCAACGCCATCCAGAACGCGGTTCCCCCGAGTTCTCTGGTTGCTCGCTCGGGCGGTGAGGAATTCGCGATCCTGACCGTCACCGACGACGCCGTCGGGTTGTCACGGCTGGCCGACGACATTCGGCTGACGGTGTCTTCCTCCACCGATGCCACGGTCAGCGTGGGCGGGGTGTGCGCGGAGATCATCGAAGCGACCTACCACTCGGACCATCCGACCCTGTCCGAGCTGATGGATCGTCTCTCGGCCCAAGCCGACCAACTGCTCTACGCCGCCAAGGGAATGGGCCGCAACCGTGCCGAAACCGCGACGGTTGCGCCCTCCTACTGGCGACACCTGCGCTCGTCGCCAACGGACGAGCAGGACGACGGCCACTGACCGTCGAGCAGCCGACAATTCCGTCCATATCCGCATGACCCTGTCCGGGGGATCCGACCCCGGCCGATCCCGAAGGTGCCCGTGGTGGAGATACTCGATCCGACCGATGACCGGCAACGCATCGCAGAGTTGCGCGCTTCGCCGGCCATCTCGTTCGTCGACGCCTGGATGCAAGCAGGTCCCGAGCTCGCGGTACTCGACCGACTCGTTCACGTGGATCCGGAGACGTCGGCGCCCGAGCCCGTCGACGTCACCGACGAGGAGCTCGTCGAGCGCCGCAGCCGCTATGTCCTGTTCCCGTGGCGCTCGACGCTGGTACGTCTCCCCGACGCCGAGCTCTACCATCGGCTCAAGACCGCCCGCAACCGACACCTGTTGACCGGGCGTGAGCAGCAGATCTGGGGTGGCGCGGTGATCGCTGTCGCCGGCCTCAGTGTGGGCTCATCGGCCCTGACCGCCGCCGCGCTGACCGGGGCACGCCGATTCCGCATCGCCGACTCCGACGAGCTCGCGCCCACCAACCTCAATCGCATCGTCGGGTCGGTGACCGATCTCGGTGTCAGCAAGGTCGAGCTCGCGCGCAGGCGCATCCTCGAGGGTGACCCGTATACGCAGGTCACGACGTTTCCCGATGGTTATCGTCCCGACCTGGCCGAGGCGTTCCTGGGCTCGGCGGCCTTCGCGGGTTCCACCGAGGAGCTACCGGCCTCGGTGATCATCGAGGAGATCGACGACGTCGCGATGAAGATCGACATGCGGCGACGCGCCCGTGCGGCCGGGGTGCCGGTACTCAGTGCCACGGATATGGGCGAGGACGTCGTCCTCGACATCGAGCGCTATGACCTCGAACCGGACTATCCGATCTTCCACGGCCGCGGTGAGGGCTTCTCGGCCGGCGACGCCGCCGACCCCGCTCAACGACTCCGGATGGCACTGGCCATCGTCGGTGACGAGGTCACGCCTCGGATGGCGTTCTCCGCGAGCCAACTCGGCCGCAGCGTCACCTCGTGGCCGCAACTCGGCTCGACCGCCGCGATGGCCGGGGCACTCGTGGCAACGGCGGCACGCAACATCGTCTGTGGTCGGCCCGTCCGGTCCGGCCGCTATCGGTTCGGCATCGAGGAGATCCTTCTCGGGTCCGACGCGGGGACGCACGAGGGATGGAACGAGCTCGGTCGGGCCGAATTCGCCTCAGCGGCGCAGGCCATGGGCGAGAGCACTGGAACGAGCTGACGCCGAACGGTCGTGGTGACGCACCGGCGGGCGGGCGCCCCATGCCTGCGAGTTCGGGTAGATCGCGGCCAGCCGGTCGGCCTCGTCGCGCATCCGGCCCCAGACCTCCGGGGTGGTCGCCGACTCCAGCGTGGCCCGCTCCCACCACATCAGCTGGGTGCGGTACCGCTCGTCCGGGAACGGGGTGGCGGGCACGCTCGGGTCGACCCGCCCGCCGCCGGAGGTCCAGCGCTTGAGGACGTGGTCGGCGGCCGTGGCCATCATGTGGTCGACGCCACACATCTCCATGATCGGCAACCCCAGTCGCGAGAGCTGTCCGACGACCTCCTTGGCGATGGGTGACCGCTCATCGGTCCAGGCCGTCTTGACCTCGACGATGCCGCCGTCCATGCGTTCCTCGATGGCGTTGACCAGGTGGACCTGACCGGGCTGACCCGCCCACTCTTCGAGCGCATGCGTCTGCGCCGCCGCGGCGAACCGTGGCTGCACCCGCAGGCCGCCGACCACCTGCTGCGAGTTGTCGAGGACGACGAAGAACATCACCGTCTCCTCGCCCCCGACCACCCGCTCGTAGTCCAGTGCGGCCGCACAGCCGTACCGGGTATAGGCGTTCTCCGCACCCCGCAGGTACTCCCGCCACAGGGCCGGATGCATCGCCGGAGTGGCTGCCCGCAGGGTGTAGTTCGGCGTCACCATCCCGCGGATCGCGGAGTCGTGACGGGTGGCGATGGTGCGCAGAGCTGCGTTCATGAGGCGTGCTTCTTTCCGAGAGGGTCGACCACGGCGCTTCGGCTAAACGACGTGATTGAATATCGTGAATACAATTCCCGTTCGGGGACGACGAACGGAAAATGGACCATCACAGATCTTGTTGTGCATCCCGTGAATTCCCCGTGTTTCACAAGAGGCGTCTGTGAGGGCGCCATTCGGTCAGAATACGGGCACGGCCGCAATCAGAGAACTGTTAGCTTCACTGAAGATGGCGGTCGGAGGCGGTCTGGGCGCGTCAGCGCGCCGGACCGAAGAGGTCGGCGGCTGCCGCGGGACGGCCGAGCAGATATCCCTGGCCGAGGTCGAAACAGAGCTTGTTCACCTCGTCGAGCTCGTCCTCGGTTTCGATTCCCTCGGCGACCACGCGTAATCCGGTCGCTTTCGCCATCGTGCAGATCGCATCCACCACAGCACGGTCGGCAGTGCTGTCCGGCAACGGGGTCACCAAGGTCCGATCCACCTTGAGAACCTCTACCGGAAGGTCCCGGACATATCGCAATGCCGAGAATCCCGAGCCGAGATCGTCCACACAAATCGTGCATCCGAGACCGTGGAGCGCGAACAGCGTGCGCGCAGCGGCTCCCGCAGGCCGGATGACGTCGATCTCACTGACCTCGATCCACACGCGGCTCGGCTCCACATCGTACTCGGCGCCGAGTTCGGCGAAGTACGCGGGAAGCGACTCGTCCCACAACTGCTTGGCGGACAAGTTGATCGAGACGAAGGCCTCATCGCCCTCCGTGCGACCGATTCGCCCGGCGAGATCGGCGAAGACCGCGCGGATCGCACGCCGACCGATCGGGATGATCAGCGAGGTCGCCTCGGCGACCGGCATGAAGGCGTCCGGACTGCGCACCGAGCCCGCAGTCGTCCAGCGCAGCAACGACTCCCAGCCCACCGTGACATCGTCGGAGAGCCGAACGATCGGCTGGTAATACACCGGGAAGTCATCGTCGTCGGCCGTGATGAGCGCGTTCGCCATGGAGATCTCACGCCGAAGTGATTGCGCCAGAAAAGGATTGGCGATCACCGCACTGAGGCCGTCGACCAACGCCCGAGACAGTGCCGCGTCCGCGGCGGAGACGATCTCCTCGTCGGTGACGCTCGCAGGGAAGTCCGCCGCACGCACGATACCCATGGCGACCTCGAGGAAATGCACGGAGCCGTCAACATCCACCACATGCGAACCGTAACTCCACGGCTGATACAGCAACTCCACAGCAGCGTCATCGGTTTCGTCGAAATAGGCAAGCCACTCGAGGTCGGAGCGGCGAATGATCTCGGCGGTCGTACCGGTCCGAGCCAGCACTCCCTCGACAAACGCCTCGGCGATATCCACCGATCGCTCGCGGCCATATGCCACCGCGACCCGGTGATACGGGTCCGCCGAAATCGCCACTACCACCCCGAACCCGGTCACACGTCATCACCACGATCCCCTGGCCCGTCCCCCGAACGGTCAGCCGTCATGGGTCCACCCTACGGGCCGGGGTGTCACCCGGTCGCGAACCGGGGCAACTGTCCCTCAGATGTTCGACGTGGCTTGCCTCTGCGCCGCAATCCGCTCCGCCGGAGACGCGATCCGCGGAGCTACCCACCCGTCCCGCGCAACACCGCACCAACAGTGCGCACGATGATCTTGATGTCGAGCCACACACTCCAGTTCTCGATGTAGAAGTTGTCGTAGATCGCCCGATCGGTGATCGAGGTGTCGCCGCGCAGACCATTGATCGCCGCCCAACCCGTGAGACCCGCGGGCACGCGGTGCCGATCGCGGTAACTCGGCACCGACGACTCGAACTGTTCGACGAAGTGGGGTCGTTCCGGCCGCGGCCCGACGATCGACATGTCTCCGCGGAACACATTCCACAGCTGAGGTAGCTCATCGAGAGAGGTCTTTCGGATGAATCGGCCGACGGGACCGATGCGGTCGCGCTGGGACGGTTGCCATTCGCTGTCGGAGGTCGTCGATGCCACGGGTCGCATCGAGCGGAACTTGAGCACCTCGAATGATTCCCCCCGACGACCGATGCGCGTCTGACGGAAAATGATCGGAGCGCGGGGATCCGAGAGGAACACCGCGGTCGCCACCGCGGCGAGGACTGGACTGAAGAGCAGCAATGCCACCGACACCGTCACCAGATCGAAGATGCGCTTGGCCTTCCAGTACCACGTACGCAGGGCATCGCGTCGCATCCGGATGATCGGGATGGTGTGTAACCGATCCATATCCTTGGTCAGCGGGACGAACTCGAAAAGTCTTGGCACGATGAAGATCTCGCAGTCGAGTTCGTCGCAATCACGCAATGGGCCGACCATCGACGAGTCCGGCGACGAACTGAACGCCACCAACACCGCACCCACCCGATGATGCTCGACGTGTTTTCGGGTGTCCCCGACGCCGGCCTCGATCTCGATACCCGTGTCGACCAACTCCTGCAACGGATCGTCGGTGATCGCCACCACCACGTCAAGGCCGTACTCGGGCCGGGCCCGGGTGATCTTGATCAGTTCGGCACCGATGCGGCCACCGCCGACGACGGCGGTCCGCGTGCGTGCCGGCGGGAAACGACGGCGAATGTCGCGCACAACGGCGTAATAGATGGCACGCAATGTGAACAGCATCGCGATGACGATCAGGACTCCGATCGCGGCTCGACCGACATCGCCGTACGGTTCGATGACCGAGCAGGCCAGAGCGAACCCGACGACGGTCCATGCCGCGATCCTCGGTAGGTCGTCGAGGGCCGAGAGCGACAACCGGTTGCGGTACAGTCCGGCCACCTCGAGGAAGAACACCACGATCACCGCGCCGACCAGCGCTGCGGCCCCTTCCAGGAGGCTGTCGCGGTGGCGGTTTCCGAGGACGATGAGTCCGAAAACCGCAAGCGCGACGACGTCGAGGGCCAGCAACCGGAGGTCGGTGCGGTTACGGGGAACGGGTAACCGGATGCGACGATGCATGCCTGGGGCGATCCCGTTCTCGCGGTCGTCGGATTCTCCCGGGAAACCGCTGACGGGTTGCTCATTCGGAACTTGTTTTGCCATTCGGCGTTCTCACAACCTCAGGTCACGGACAAATAGATATGCTGAATTGAAAATGTACCCGCGTGTTCCACCGGGAACATCTCGAACCGCACATCGATCATTCCCGATGCCGCACGGCGGGGTCATCGCCGACCACCGAGCAATCCCACCGGGTCCTCGACCGCACTCGCGACCGCACTCGCCACGAGTGCGGGATCGAACACGCCCTCGTCGAACGAGGCGGTCAGGGAGACACGCCGACCGAGCAGCCCATAGGTGAGGGTGATCGCATCGCGTCCCGCGGGGGCGCTGAACGCTCCGATGTTGCGGTCCTCGGCGGGCGCGAGCCACGCGAACGAGTCGATCAGACCGGCGGGTCCACCGGACAGGTCGCTGACGGTCACCCACGGATCCGCGTTGATGGTCTGCGGTGCAGGAGATTTACGAGGCTTGCCGAGCGCCACCCGCAGCCGGGACTTGGCCGAGTGCAGAGCGACGGCGAGGGCCGGGAGACCGGAGGCGGCGTGGTCGCGGATCGAGGCGGTGATGTCGGTCGGGCATCGCAGGTCGCCGGAGAGATCGAGTCCGACCGCGAAATTGCCCGTGGTCACCGTGGTCCGGCGCAGATACCGACGCGCGTCGAACACCAGATAGAACGGCTCGGCGGGATGCAGGCCGGCCCGGCCGAGCGCGCACGCCGCGATCGCCACTCGCATCGCCACCGACGACGCGTGCGGGAAGTGCTCGTTCTTGAACCTCTCCAACTCATCGAACGCCTTCTCGGTACCCATCGAGAACGCGCTGCGTGGCTGCGGGTCCCCGACGACCTCCGCAGTCAAGGCGGTGTCGGCGCAGGCCTTGCGTTTGTGCCCGGACGACAACTCGGCTGCGGCGTTGCGCAGCAATGTCCCGGCCACCCGCATCGGGTGCTTGCGGGTGGCCGCGGCAACCGCGGCAGCAGCCGGGAACCGAAGCGGCACAGGATCATCGTTCGCGCGACGATGCTCCGACATCGACGACCTCGCGACCAAAGCCAGCAGTCGGAAGGCGGTCAGGCCGTCCCCGATGCCGTGGTCGAGGTAGCAGAACGCGTGCGGACCGCTCAGCGCGATCCACACGGGTGGCCGTGGTTCGGCACTGCGGGCCAACGCTGTCAGTGTCGACGCGAACTGCGCGGGCTCCACCGGGTCGATCTCGACCACACAGTCATCGAATTCCTCCGGCCGGAACTCCCACATCGACGACTCCGGATCTGGGATGAGCCCGATACGCCCGGCCGGCCCGTTACCTCGGGCGTAGTCGACCAACGCGCGGCGCACCCGCTCGGGTCCACCATGATCGACGGGGCCGACGAACGCGATGACCCAACGACCGCTGTAGGCGATATCGAGCCCGCCCACCCGATACTTCTGACTTCCCTGCATCCTCACCTCACACCATCGTCGGCTGCCGTCGGAATCGGATCCGGTGTCGCCTCTGCTCTGATGGAGCGATAGACGAATGTCGCCGGAACGACGAAGCACAGCGGATTCGCGATCGCAGAAGCGAGGAACCCGATCACCAGACTTCCGTCGACTCCGGCAACGAGATACCCGATGGTGAATCCCGCCACCGAGGAGATCGCGAGCACCGTGCGACCGACGGTGGCCACCCGGTTGTGTCCGACGATGCGCAACACCACGGCGTCGACGGCCGAGGTGTTGTAGAGAATGGCGAGGATGCCGACGAGTGCGATGCCGACGATCAACTCGGCGTTGCCGACGCCGCGCAGCGACAGCCCGGTCACCCAGATCGCCACGAGCACGGCCGGCACGAACACCATCGAGATCACCGCGAGTTGGGTGGCCAGTCGACGGCCGGAACGGATGACCTGTTCATTGGCCATCGCAGACTTGCTCGTGACGCCATCGACGAAGAGATTCGTTGTGAGGGCCGCGAATACGGTGTTGAGCGGACCGAGCAGCGTCTGTGCCAGACGAATGCCGCCCAGATACGTCGAGTTGCCGAGACCACCGAGCACCATGAGCGGCAAGATCACCATGAATTGACCGACCACGAAATCGACGAGCAAATGCGCCACCAGGTGGCGATACCGCGACATCGGACAGAAGACCTCAGGTCGTGCCACCCGGACCGCCAGCAGGACGATCGAGGGAAACCACGCGAGGCAGTACAACGTGTAATAGACCTCGGGATTGTCGGAGATGAACAGGCTCAACGAGATCAGCATGGTGACCACCAGGCGCAGGACGTCGGCGCGGACGACCTCCCACCGATGATCGAGGGTCATCGCCCGATGCCGCAGCCACTCGGTGAAGATCGGTATCCCGCTGGCCAGCGAGACGACCAGCAGTGGTCGCCAATCGTGGACGTCGAGGGCGAATGCACCGCCGGCGAAGACCGCACAGCAGATGACGGTCACCGAGACGGTGATACGCAACCGGATATGGGCGGTGCGGTCGGTGCGGTAGTGCAGCATCGCCGCGCGGAAGATGCAGGTGACGACGGCGCCGGAGACGACCTGCACCAACAGGATCAGGAACGAGAACCGCGTGAAGTGGGCGGGTGTCATCGCTGCCGCGGCGAACAGCACCGGCAGGGCACCTGCGGCGCTGTAGAGCATCTGGGTGATCAACAGCGGCTGCGCAGCGATCCTCGAGACCAGCGATTTCCACTGTCCCCACAGCCCACCGGCACGTCCCGATGACGTCGGCTCGACCCGCTCTGTACCGTTCATCAGCTCAGATCCCAATCGTCGTGTAGTGGTTCTCGAGCAACTCCGCGACGGCATCCATGCTGCGCTCGGATCGCACGGCCGCCATGGCCCGCGACCCCATGTCGCGCGCGGCCGCCGGGTCGTCGAGGAGCCCCCTGACCGCTGCGCGCAGCGCCTCGGCGGTCTCGTCGACGACCACACCGGCACCGTTGGCGGCCACGAAGTCCGCCAGCCCGCACGAGTCGGTCACCACGACCGGCAGTCCCACCGACATCGCCTCCAACACCGACATCGGGTAGGGCTCGTTCACCGACGGCAACACATAGATGTCGGCGTCGCGCATCCGGGAGATCGTCTCCTCCGGCGACAGCGGCCCCTCCCAGGTGATGCGATCGCGGTGCACGCTTGTCCGCAGTGTCTCGGTGATCGCCTCCCCCTCCCCTTCGTCGGGACCCACGAGAGTGAAAGCGGCATCCGGGAATTCGTCACTCAGTTCCTGCGCCGCCTCGACGAACAGCATCGGTCGTTTACGGGGGGCGAGCCGGGCCAGGTAGAGCACTTCGGTCCGCTTCGGTTCCGATGACTGCGCGGGGCGCCGGTCGGCGACGGGCACACCGTTGGGGAGTTCGGTCAGCGTCGTCAAGCGTGGCTCGACGCCGAGCAGATCGCGGCGTTCACGCTCGGTGAGGTGAAACACGGTGCGGGCCCGCCGAAGAACACGCCGGGTCATCGCCGCGTCGAGGACCGCGGCCGAACGCCGCTGCGATGCGTCGATCATGCCGTGCGACTGCAGGAAACACCGAACCCCGCGGGCCTCGGCGATCGCGGCGGCGGGCAGGGTGATCAGGTCGCGGGCCACGTGGACGTGGACGGCGTCGAACCCCGCCACGTTGCCGATCAGCCACCCAATCAGTGCCGGCGCAATGAGTCCGGAGAAACTGGCGCCGGGGATGACCCGACGTACCGGGAACAATCGGCACGGCACCCCGTCGATGGCGACCGGCGGCGATGCGTAGCCCGAGTACCCGCCGACGATCTGCACGTCATGGCCACGGTCGATGAGCGCCTTGGCCTGATTGACGGCGACCCGGACCGGGCCTCCGTAGTCACCGCTCGGCGTCACCAGGGTCACCACCGACAGGATGCGAGTCATGACTCAGCCCTCACCCGATGTACACAGCACCGAGAATGCCGGTGAGCCACCGGCCAATTCGATCACGCGCGCCGCTTCGGCGATACGACGCTTACGCTCACCCGGTGCCACCACGAGCACCACCGACTGCACTACACCCGCCGCGATGTCGGCGAAATCGGTGTCATGGACACCGCCGTCGATCAGGACGAAGTCGTTCTCCGCTGCCAGCCCCGTCAGCTCCTCTCGGAAGGCCGCCACACTCAACTCTGCCACGGCGGAGCTGACCGGAGTCCCTGCGTCATCGGAATCGGCTGGGGTGTCCGGGATCTCGTCGTGATCGTCCTGCGGCGTGTCGTCCGCAGAGGCGTCTGAGGTGTCGACGTCCGCGGTGTCGTCGTCCGCAGCCTTGGTTTCGTCCGCGGTGACGGCATCCGTGGGATCCTCCGGAACGGCATCGTCCGGCACGGCATGGTCCACCGGCGTGTTGGTCGCGGACGTGTCTGCCGGCGGATTCACCTCGCCGCTGGTACCAGCGTCGGTGGTACCCGGAGCCCCGGTCACCGACACGCGGAATCCGCGCGCACGCAACGAGTCCGCGAGGCCGCGAGCGATTGTTCCTGACAGGCCGCTCTTGTGGACCTCGACGAGGGCGACCGACCGTCCCTGCCCCGCTGTCGAAGTGTCCGCCGGATCCGACGAGTCGGTGAAGTGCTCGACTTGTGTGGCGAGCCTGCGGAATTCGTCCTGTGCATCTCCGCCTCGTACCCCGACGGCGACGACGGGAACATCGTGCGACAGAGACGATTCCAACTCTGCGACCCGATACACGCGGCCGTCGAGACGGCGGTGGGCGAAGGCGGCGAGAAGTCCGACGATGAGCCCGACGACGGCGCCGGCGAGCAGTAGCAGCGAGGTCGGAAGGCCGTCGGATTTGGTCGGTGGGGTCGCGGTCTGGACCACCGTGGCCAGCGGGTTCTGCGCGACCCGGGGATCGCGTCCGACGTTCTCCATCTGGGCCATGTATTGCGGGAACACCGCCGCATAGCTGTTGGCGATCTGCGCGGCGCGGTCGGGATTGCTGTCGGTGGCGGTGATGGTCATGAGGACGGTGCGTTCCTCCGCGGCCGCCGACACCTTGGCCGCCATTTCCGACGGGCTCATCTGGATTCCCAGTCGATTCACCGCGAGCTGTGCCAGGTCCTCGCTGTTGATCATGCCCGCATACGACAGTGCGCGTTGCTGCGAGAAGAGGTCACCCTGGTAGGCGCTCGTCGAGTCGGTGAAGTCGGGGGCGCGCAGGAAGAGGGTTGCCGTCGACGCGTACTGCTTGGGCGACGCCACTGCGGCCGCGGCGCCGGCCAGCAGGCCGAGCACCGTGAACCCGATGATCAGCAACAGCGCGATCGGGCGTCGGGACGTGCGGAATCGACTCATCGAGAACCTCTCAACAGGGCATCACGCTGGGCCACGTGATACTCGAGCAATATGCAACCGGAGATCTGTATGCCGGCGTCATCCAACTGGCGCAGCGCCGACCGGGTCTCATCGGCCCTGGTGGTCTCCAGGGTGACGAGCAACACCACGGGGGCATCGAGGTCGAGGGCCAGTTCCAGAATGTCGGGTTCGGCGGGAATCGCGTTCGCCCACAGCAACACCCGTTGGGTGGCGGCGGCGCTGCGCAGACGCTCGCGAACTTCTGGTGAACGCACATGCGCACGGTCGGAACCGGTCATCATCTCGACCTGTGGGGGTGGTGTCGACGGCCCCGCGAGCGAGTCCGCGATGGTGTCGACGACCTCGGGCTCGACGGTCGTCTGCGTCTGCTCCGACACCGGGGCGAGCGCCAGCACACCGGGGACGTTGCCACCGAGCCGCAGCGCACTGGTGTCGGCGACGATGGTGGCCTCGATCTCACCACCGTCGCCGACCACCCGCACGGCGACGATCTTCCCGAGCACGGGCACGCCGAGTGCCTCGTGGGCGTCGTCGACCGAGGTGATCACGCGCCGGCGACCGGCTTCGAGGATCACCGCGAGGGTGACCCCCACCATCAGGCCGATCGCCGTTCCGTAGAAGAGCCATTCGTATGCAGTGACCTTGACCGTCGGCGATTCGACGCCGACCGGGGTGATCACCGTCGCCTGCACGGGCGATCGCGCGCTACGCACCGAACCCGACTCGACCTCTTCGATCGCCCGGCCCAGTTCGGCGGCCATCACCTGCGACAGTTTTTCCGAGGCGGCCGCGGTGTCCGATCGTGCGGACACCTCGATGATGGTCGTGTCCGGCACAACCCGGACAGACACCTGTGCCGCCAGAGACCGCGCGTCCCCGTGGTAGCCGGTGTCCGCGGCCACCGTGCGCAGTACGTCGTCGGAGCCGGCCAGACGAACGTAGCTCTCGGCACGTTCGAGGGTGAAAGCGGTTCCCAGCGAACCGGTCACGTTCGCGGCATCGTCGCCCTGTGGCGCGATCACGTCGTTCCATCCCGGCGTCGACAGGACCACATCGGTTCGGGTCTGGTAGTAGCTCGGCGTCATCAGCACGACGATCGCGCCGGCTCCGAGTCCGAGGAGCGTGGCGATCGCCACGAGATACCATCGCCGAAAGATCGACTGCACCAAAGGTTTCAGCTGCATCGTCTCACGCCCCTGTCACTGTGCGAAGCGCGTCGGTCATCCGCGCCGTGATGTAGTCATTGCCTGCGGCATTCGGATGCACACCGTCGGGCATGAGCATTCCCGACAGGTCGCGGTCCCGATACCATCCGAGGGCCACCGGGTCGATGATGTGCACGTCGTATCGCGGGACCAGTACCGTGCGCGCGTAATTCACGATGTCGTCGTAGAAGGACGGCGGTTCGGCGGTCATGAAACTTGGGATCACGAACACCACGCAGGCCAGCGGCCACTTGGCGCGCACCGCCCCCACGTACTCACCGATCGCGTTCTCCATCGTCGTCACCGGGACGATGGCATCGTTGCGCCCGCCGTCGATGACCACCAGATCGGGCGCGTCACCGCTGTCGGCGGCCAATCGTTGCCCGAACGGCAATGCACTCGCCACCGGTCCACGCGCGACGAATCCCGAACCACCCTTGGCATCGACGTCGACCTGCCACCCGAACTCCGCACCGACTCGGCGCGGGTAGGGCTGCCCACCACCGTCGACACCCTCGACGTAGGAATCCCCGATGAATAGTGCAGTCGAGATGGATTGCGCCGCACATTCTCCGGCCGACCGCGTGGTTGTCACCGCCGGTGTCGGTGTGAGCGCCGCGGTGTCGACGGACTCACGACACCCGCCGAGCGCGACGATCATGCCGAGCACGAGGAGGATCCGCACCGGCCATCGCATCATCACTGTCATGTCGCCGACCTCCCCGGCGGCGATGCGCCACCGAACCGTCGCGACACGACAAAGGTGAAGACGAGCAGCAGCGCGAAGAACGACGTCGCCTGCAGCAGCGATCCGCGGAGCAGGATCAGGAAGTAGAACGGCAGGATGCAACTGAGGACGCCGATGGAATCGCGCACCTGCAGATCGAATTCGATTCTGCGGTCCAGGCATCGGACGACGAAGCCCACCACCAGCATCCCGGCGATCAAATAGATCCAGCCGCCGTTGACGAAGAACTCGCTCCACAGCGGGGCCGAGAGGTTCTTGAACATGTATCCGCGTTCCTGGGCGAGCAGGATTCCGGTGTCGACCGGTTTGTCCGGCCATATCCGTCGTGGCATCCAGAATCCGAGGACACCGACGAACTGCAGCGGCGCCACGCCCTCACGGTGCACGTAGAGGATCGCGTTCGAGATCTGCGCGAAGGCGTCGAAGTCCGGCGAGCTCAGCGAGTCGATGAGCCCGTTGCTCTTGAATTGCGGTGTGAGACTGTACCGGAAGGCATCCATGAACGGGAACACGAACAGAATACCGGTGATCATGGCGATCGCCATGCCGCGATAACGTCCGCGGGTCTGCACCAGACCCAGAGCGGTGGCGGCGCCGAGAATCGCGGTGGCCGAGACATATCGGGCGTTGGAGACCGGATTGAGCGTGTTCAGCAGCGACAGTCCCACCACGACCATCAGCGTGATCGACACGAAGCGCGCCCGAGAGGTCTCGGGGATGCCCAGGCGCCGCCGGACACGGCGATCCTGCGCCAGCGACACGAACGACACGAGCAACGAGGCGCCGGCGACCGCCTGGAAGATCGTCGACGACGACGCCGACGTCTGGGCCTGGGCCAAGGATTCGGTCTCGCTGTATCGGCTCTGGGTGAATTGCAGCCACGTCGAGGTACTGAGGTAGTAGAGGTTGGCGAGCAGCGCAAAGACGGCGAATCCCACCAATACTCGTCGATCGGCCGGTTTGCGCGGCTTGGTCGGGGTCAATCGTTCCCGGAGCCGCCCGCCCGCGGTGGCCAGGGTGCCGCCGTAGACACCGACGCAGAAGGCCAGACATCCCACCACCACGACAATGAACGCCGTGGGGACCAGCGCCCAGTCACCGTTCGGGGTGGTCGACGGCCAGTCGCCCAACCGCATCTGCACCAGCGGAGCAAGTCCCAGGAACGAGTAGACGAAGACCCAGAACGTCGTCTCGAACAGTCGCCGGTCACCGTTGCCGACGAGCCAGGAGAATCGGGCGGCACTCGCCGCGCTGATCAGGGCCGCGACGACCCATCCCGGCCGCGACACCGGGGTCAGCTGGATCACCGCCACCGGCACCACCCCGCCGAAGATCACCAGCAGCCAGAGGCCGATGAGGGCTGGGACCGATCGCCTACCGCGGGATCCGGGCAACACGACCCACTTGCGCTCGACCGTGCGCCGACGTGTCATCGTCGTCATCGCTCACGCTCCCCCGGCCGGCGGAAGCTCGCGAACACTGCCCGCACCGAATTCGCGCAGACGCGGCACCGAGTCGGGATCGCCGGTCTGCGTGAACAGTTCGGCGGTCACCCGATGCCCGGCCCACGCACTCGTGCGAGTATCGTTCGCGGTTGCGAAGCCGCCACCGGGCAGTTGCACCGTCACCCAGTTGTCGACGATCCACAGCCGCGCGGACAGGTCGACGCCACCGGCGAGTTCGGGAGCGAACTGGCCTGTGCCGACGATGCTGACCTGTTGGTCGTCCAGACCCCACACACCCAGATACCAACTCTGTTGACTGACGACGAACCGCACCGCGAACGGACGGCTCGGCGCTCCGGCCTCGTTCACGCCGTCGGTCACGCTCAGCGCCATCGATCCGCCGGGTGCCGAGCCGAAACGCCAACGTGCCGTGATGGTCTTGACCGTGTCGCTCAACCGGGGCGTGCTCGCGTAGGCTGAGACCCCGCTCCTGCGCAAGGGGGTGAAGATCAGGCTGCCGTCGGAGACGAAAGGCGCCGAGGCGAAGTCGTTGGCGGTCGACAGGGTCACAGGTTGCCCGTCGGAGAACCGGACGCCCGGTCCGCCGCCATCGGTCCGGGAGAAATCCACCGACACCGACACCGGGCCCGAACTTCCGGGCGCGGTCGAGCCGGATTGACCGCACGACGCAACGACAGCTGTCGCCGACACCGCGGCGACGAGGGCTGCCAATCGCTTCATTCGTGCATACCTTCCGTGCATATGAGAAATAGGGTCAACGATCGCGCATCGACCGATTCAAGATATCAGCGATGGCGGTCAATGCCGGCTCGGAACCGAGATGCCGAATTCGGTGTTGCGCGCCGTGTCGCACGAGTTCACGCCCACGTTCTTCATCGGCGACGAGTTCCTCGATCGCATCGACGAGAGCCTTCGGTTCACCTGGTGCAACCACCACACCCCCGTTGGCGCGGTTGACTTCCTGCGCCGTCAGGCCGGTCGAATCCACGCAGCACACCACCGGGGTGGACGTCGACCAGTAGGTGGTGAGCTTGCTGGGAATCGACATTTCCCGGACCCCGAGACGCTCATTGACGATCAGGATGTCGGCCGCATCGAGAAACGGGATCACCTGTTCACGTGGAAGCGGATCGATGAAATGCAGATTCGGAAGTCCCTCGGCGATCTTCTCCAGATCCGGACGTGCATTTCCGTCACCGAGCAGGACGAAGCGGATGCGGCTGCCGTTCTCGTGGGCCACGCGCGCGGCCTCTACGACGTTCTCGAGCCCCTGCTTCACACCGATGTTGCCCGCATGGACGGCCACCGCCCACTCAGGCGGTGCACCGACGAGTTCGCGAATCAGCTCCTCACCCAACGGATTCGCCTCGAGCGCGGCCGACGCGTCGAAGTGCGACCAATTGGCCACCACGTCAACCGGGGTGCGGTCGCCGACCACCTCGCCGATCGAGGACGCAAACCCGGTGTGCGGCACGATGATGTGGTTCACGTGTCGATAGAGGAACCGTTCGAGCCTGCTGATCACCGCGGTGATCCGACGCGAGTTGCCCAGCGCCTCCTCCGAGCCGCGGCTGTAGATGTCCTGTACCCACAACACCACCGGAATCCGGCCGGGCAGGGCCCGCAGGACCACCGCCAGCGATCCCAACAGCGACGGGCTGGCCGCGACGTACACGTCGGCGCCCGACACGAACGGCACCTGCACCGCGTAGGTGGCCTCCATGATCATCCGCCCCATCGTGCGCGGGGACCGGGGGATGACATGCCATCGCCGGCGCACCCGCAGGTGGTCGGCCTCCACCGATTCCGTCGTCGGGTACCGCTTCCACTGCGGGTAGTGGGGCAACCCGGCGATCACCTCGACCTCATACCCGTTGGCGGCCAACCACTCGGCCAACCCGGCTGTGTAGGGCGCACTTCCGCTGGGTTCGGGTGCATAGTTCAGTCCGAACACCTTGACCGTCGGCCGGTCCGATGGGCGTGCTCTGCGTCGTCTCACTGGTGTGTGTCCTCGCTGTGTTCCGGACGGTGTTGTCCGAGAAGTCCATTCCCTCCGGGGGCGGCGCCTGCGCCCGTGGCCCGCAGGGTCCCCTCGCCGACGTCGGAGGTGACCAGTGTCGCGGCACCCACGACCGACCGATCGGCCAGCCGTACCCCGCGCAGGATTGTCGCGCGGGCCGCCACCCACACGCCGTCCCCGATGTGTATCGGCGCGTTGTCGTAGGAGAAGCGCGGGGAGCGCCGGTCGTGACTTCCCGTGCACAGCAACACATCCTGGGAGATGCACGTGTTGTCGCCGATGGTCACCGGCTCCAGATTCAGAATCCAGACGCCCTCGCCGATCCAGCAGTCGCTGCCGATCGTCAACTTCCACGGCCAGTGGATCTTGACCTCGTGGCGCACCAGGGTGCGGTCCCCGATCCGCGCGCCGAAAGCCCTCAACACCGCAATACGGAATCGGTTGGGGCACCACCATTTACGCAGCACCGCACCGGACACGGCGAGCCATGCGATCTGCTTGGGGATCGATCCGCCCTTGTCGTAGCCGTCCTTGCGGAAGTCACGGAGGTAGAAGCGACTCTCACTGGGAATATCCATGTTCCGTTCCCTTACTGCCTGCTGCTCGACGAGAAATAGTAGGTGAGGTCTTGCGTCGTCGGCGCCGCGTTCACCTCGTGCGCACTCGCCACCTCGGCGATGGACTTTCCGTCGACGAGGAGTTCCGCCGAGATCGGCCCGGTCCCCAGCGGCACCTGGAAGGACCGGATACCGGCATCGGCTTTGTACTCGTATGTCCGTGCGCCCACGTGAATTCGCACCACGCCCGGACCGGCGAGGAATCCGACCACCTCGACCTGGTCGACCGGGGCATCCCCGGGTTGCGCGACGGCGAGCGCGGTCTGCCGGCTCGGCTTGGCGTTCACGAACTGGCTTCGGTTGGCGAGATAGAGGACGTTGCGCACGATCATCGGCTGATGTCCGGTCTTGTACCAGGTCAGGTAGTAGGACGAGATGTCCAGGGGGACGTGATCGTTGCCCAGCGACGGTGCGAACTGGGTGTTCTCCGAATAGTCGTTCCAGGTCACCATCTGCACCGCGTCGGCCTGCTCGGCGATCGCTCCTTGCCAGGTCGCCATCAGATTGGCCAAACCGCCTGCCTCCCAGAAGGATTGCGCATACGGACGATAGCTCTGCACGGTCACCGCTTCGGTGTAGGCCTTGCCGCGGGACCGCGCGTCATCGGCGATCTCACGCATGCCCTCGAGACTGTTGGTACTCGGCGACCACCATCCCCACCGCGACAGCCCGTAGCTGAAGGGCGCGAAGTCGTCGACGTTCTGTCCGAAATTCTCGACGAAGGTGGGCACCAGGGCGACATCGATGCCGTGATCGGCCTTCATCACGTCGACGAAGGTCTTCCACCACTGCGCGCCCTCTCGTTCGGGTGCCACCGGTGCCACCACGAGCCTGCCGTCGGCCAGGTGATAGATCGGTGCTCGCCGGGCGACCCCGGCAAGGGCATCGGCCAGCCGCTGCGGGGATCGGCCGATGTCGTCGGAGGCCCCATCGGGGGTCAGAACCAGGTCGAAGGCGGGATCGACGGCCTCGGTCGCCGACAGCAGATTGAGGAATCTGCCCCACTGAGGTCCGTCGAGATCGAGCAGATCGACGGTGAACCCGTCGAGGCCGGCCGACTTCGCCTGACGGACCTCGGTGCGGTAGTCCAGATTCATCCAGTTCGGGTCCGAAATCGGCGACCGGGGAACCGGCCGGTCCCGCAGCATCCCGCCGTATGCCTGATGAATGCCCGACTCACCCGACGGCGACAGGAATTGGGTGGCGTAGTTGTCCTGCGAGCTCGGTGCGTTGTCGAAGCTGATCGGATAGGGGGAGAAATAGTGGGCAAACACTTTCTTCTCGCTCGCCCGCAATACCGCCGACGCGGGCAGGTCGAACGGAAGCGGCACACTCTCGGTGCCGACGGTGAGAACGGGCGACGACGACGCCGAATCCCCCGAGTCGCCGTCGGATGATCCACCACAACCGGACATCACCACAATCATCACGAATATCGAGACAACTGCACCGGAAATGGATATAAACGATTTGGTGACACCCGCGTGCATTCTGGTCACTTCCGAAACTCCGCCGCTCGTTCGGGAGTCACCTGACGCCGCGCGATGTCGGCGAGCCCGATCAGGTTCCCGCGCATACGCGCACGGCGCGAGTCGCACCGGATGGCGGCCATCGACAGCATCAGGTTCTTGGCCATCGGCCGGGTCACCAACGCGAGAGCCTCGAGGTACGAAATCGACCGTTTGCCTGCCAGATACACGGGATTGACCACCTGGCTGTAGCCGAGGCGCAGCCCGTGCATCCGACCACCGCTGGTCACACCGCGGTGCACCACAGCGGCGTCGGTCACCGACATCAGGTCACCGAGTCGTCCGATGCGACGCGAGAAGTCCAGGTCTTCCAACCAGCCGTACAAGGGCAGTCGCTCGTCGAACCTGTGCTCGTCGAGCACTTCTCGGCGCACGACGAAATTACATCCGTAGAGTTCCGAACACGGGGTCGCCGCGGAATCAGGGGTGCGGAAGCCGTCCAGAATCGTCCTCGCCTCTCTTGCATCACACGGACGACCTGTCACTACGCCGTCATAGAGGACCTGACCCGTGACGCCGACGACGTCGGGGCGCTGATGGAAAGTCGTCATCGCCGCACTGAGGTAGTCCCGATGAGGTATCGCGTCGTCGTCGAAAAACGCTACATAGCGCACCGATTCGTCAAGGGCGTCGATTCCGCTGTTGCGCTGCGCCGGCAACCCGCGCCGCCCGACCACGAGGTCGACGGTGTCGAGAACACCCGACCCGGTCGGAACGCTGGCCTCGTCGGGCACCGACACCACCAGCTGACAGGTCTCGTCGACGACATCACCGAGGGCCTCGAGCGTCTCTGCGAGAACGGTGGGACGACCAGCCGACGCCACGATCACACCAAACGTGTGCAGCATATGTTGGGCCCCTCGAGACTTGCGCCGACAAGGTGGCCGGGCGCGGCGATTCAGCAATTCCTTCCGTGCGATCATGAAGCACGTTAGTGATTCACACCAATCCGGACGAGAACTCTCAGGTCCAACGGCTTAAGATGTTCGCGCGGGGAGTTGTTGTCGAACGTCACTCTAGACATCATCGTCTACTTATTGAAGGACTGACCCATTGAAAAAAGCGCTCATCACCGGGATCACCGGGCAGGACGGGTCATATTTGGCCGAATTGCTGCTCAACAAAGGCTATGAGGTTCACGGCCTGATCCGCCGAGCTTCGACGTTCAACACCTCTCGCGTGGATCATCTGTACGTCGATCCGCACGAACCCGGCGCCCGTTTGTTCCTGCATTACGGGGACCTGAGCGACGGCGCACGACTGGTCACCCTCGTCGCCTCCATCGACCCCGACGAGGTGTACAACCTCGCCGCCCAGTCGCATGTCAGGGTGAGTTTCGACGAACCCGAGCACACCGGTGACACCACGGGAATCGGGTCGATCCGCCTTCTCGAAGCAGTGCGCCTGGCTGGTGTGAAATGTCGCTTCTACCAGGCATCGAGTTCGGAGATGTTCGGTGCGACCCCGCCACCGCAGAATGAGGAGACGCCTTTTTATCCGCGCTCCCCGTACGGCGCGGCCAAGGTGTATTCCTACTGGGTCACCCGCAACTACCGCGAGGCCTACGACATGTACGCGGTGAACGGAATCCTGTTCAATCACGAGTCCCCTCGCCGCGGTGAGACCTTCGTCACTCGCAAGATCACCCGCGCGGCGGCACGTATCAAGGCCGGCCTTGAGCAATACCTCTACATGGGAAATCTCGACGCGATCCGCGACTGGGGATACGCCCCGGAGTACGTCGAGGGCATGTGGCGGATGCTGCAGGTCGATGAACCGCAGGACTACGTGTTGGCCACCGGCGGCAACTACACGGTGCGGGACTTCCTGCAGACGGCCTTCGAGCACGCCGGCCTCGACTGGGAGCAGCACGTGCGATTCGACGAACGCTATCTGCGTCCCACCGAGGTCGACGCACTGGTCGGTGACGCGTCCAAAGCCGACCGTGTCCTCGGATGGCGCCCGACCGTCCACACCCCCGACCTCGCCCGGATCATGGTCGACGCCGACATCGCGGCACTCGAATGCGAGGGCAAACCATGGATCGACAAGCCGGTCCTCGCGAGCTGGGGAAGCTGAATCGATGGGCGAGCAGAGTATCGGACCCCTCGACCGCAACGCGAAGACCTACATCGCAGGACACCGGGGTCTCGTGGGGTCGGCGATCTGGCGGCTGTTCGAGAAGGCGGGATTCTCCGACCTGATCGGCGCGACGCACGACGAACTGGAACTCACCGATCGCGCCGCGGTGTTCGATTTCTTCGACCGGCACCAGCCGCAGACGGTCATCCTCGCCGCGGCACGAGTCGGCGGCATCCTGGCCAACAGCACCTACCCGGTCGAGTTCCTCTCGGAGAACCTGCAGGTCCAGACCAGTGTGCTGGACGCCGCGGTGGCCCAACGCACGCCCCGGCTGCTGTTCCTCGGTTCCTCGTGCATCTACCCCAAGTTCGCCGAGCAACCCATTCGTGAGGACGCCCTGCTGACCGGGGCGCTCGAGCCGACCAATGATGCGTATGCGATCGCCAAGATCGCCGGCATCCTGCACATCCAGGCGGCCCGCCGCGAGTACGGACTGCCGTGGATCTCGGCGATGCCCACCAATCTCTATGGTCCCGGTGACAACTTCTCCCCGACCGGTTCCCACGTGCTGCCCGCGTTGATCCGTCGTTACGAGGACGCGCGACTGGCCGGGACGCCGAGCGTGACGAACTGGGGCAGCGGCACTCCGCGCCGAGAATTCCTCCATGTGGACGATATGGCCTCGGCCTGTCTGCATCTGCTCGATCACTTCGACGGGCCCCAGCAGGTCAACGTCGGAACCGGCGTCGATCACACCCTGCGCGAGATCGCCGGGTTCGTCGCCGACGCCGTCGGGTACACGGGCGAGACCGAGTGGGACACGTCGAAACCCGACGGGACACCGCGCAAACTCCTCGACGTGAGCACCCTGCGCGCGAGTGGATGGTCCCCGCAGATCGAGTTGGCAGACGGGATCGCGGATACGGTGCAGTGGTATCGCGACAACATCACCTCGCTGCGTACGTGAGCCCGGACGCACCGACTCCCGATCAACCCCCCGCCAAGCGGAGGCGACTGGCGCGCCTGAGACGCCGACGAGTCGTCGTGCCCACGGTGCTCGTCGTCCTCGTGCTGCTCGCGAGTTATCTGATCGTCGGCCACCAACTCTTCGACCGAGACCACGGCGATCAGCTGCGTCACGCCGACGCGATCGTCGTCCTCGGCGGAGAGCACGACGGTCGCGAACAGTACGGGATCGATCTCGCGCGGCAGGGCTACGCCGACACCGTCTTGCTGTCCAACCCGTACGACAGCAGCTGGCCCAATTACGACCGCGACAAAACGATGATGCAGCACTACTGCGACTCGAGCACGGCGAAGATCAAGGTCATCTGCTTCGTCCCGAACCCCTCGACCACCCGCGGCGAGGCCATGTACGTCCAGGACATGGCCAAGAAATACGGGTGGCACACCGTGATCGTGGTGAGCTGGCGTTTTCACCTCGTCCGTGCGCGCTACATCTTCGGTCAGTGTTTCTCCGGAGACGTCGTGATGCACAGTGTGCCGCGCGTCTATCCCTCGGGTCCGGTGGACTGGTTCACGGTGTATCCGTACCAGTACATCGCGCTGGCCAAGGCGTGGGTGCTCGGCTGCAACGACGGGTGACCGCTCCTCCAGCAACCACCCTTCTCACGCAAATACGTTGACACACAGCAAATCAACAGTGAGACCGAACGACCTTCGCAGGACTTCTGTACGGCGACAGCCCGATTCCGAGGCGTATCCTGGCGCAGGGGATTCAGTCGGTCGGCGAGCCGACAACACGGCTCTGCGAGGACACATGGACATTGCGCAACACAATCGGGGGGCGTTCTCCGCGGCGCGCATCGTCGGCGACTACGGCGCCCAATTCGTCAGCGCGACCGGGTTTCTCGACGCCGGTGAACGCGCGGCATTGCTGTGGGTCGCCGAGGTCTGCCGCGTACGTCCCATTCTCGACGTCGGCGTCGGCGCCGGTCGCACGACCGGGATGCTGCGCCTGTTGAGCGATCGCTACCTCGCCGTCGACTATTCGTCGGCGATGCTCGATGAGTTCCGCACGCACCATCCGGGATTCGAGGCGGAATGCCTCGACGCCCGGGACCTGACCGCGCTGTCGGGCCGCGATTTCGGCTTGATCATGTTCAGCAACAACGGCATCGACAGCCTTGCGCACGACGACCGGATAGTGGCACTCGCGCAATTCGCCGACCATCTCGAGCACGACGGGCGGATCGTCTTCTCCACCCTGAACCGGTACGGCCCGTCGTTCGGAGAGCATCCCGGGCAACTGCATCGCCCCACCCGCCCCATCGATCGATCACCACGTGCCATCGCCACCGCGGTGGCTCGTCGGGTCCTGCGGCCGAGTTCACTCGTTCGGGCCATCCGCAACTGGCGTGCGGCCGACGCCGCGAGAACCGACAACGGACAATGGGCGATCGGCCCGCTCGCCGCCCACGACTACGGGCTGATCGTGCACTTCACCACTCTCGACGACATCACCGCGTCACTCACGGCCGCCGGTCTGCGCGCCGAGGCCATCTTCGCGACCGACGGACGCCTCCTCCACGCGGGTGACGAGACCACCGGGGTCGACAATTTCACCGTTGTCGCCGCCCACCTGGACGGCTGACACGCACAGCGTCAGGACGTCAGATCGAGCGCGTCCAGACACGCCTGTTTGGCAGCCGCCCGCAGCCTCGCGTTGTAGGCGGAGTGGTCACCCTCCGACGACCGGGTGATCCGAACCTGCGCTCGACCGGTGGCCAGTGCCCGCGGACCACCGAGCGAATCGAAGTACGCATAGTCCTCGGGGCCGAGTACCAGTGCGAGCTGCGCGCCGTGCGCCCAGAGCGAGGCGCACAACGCCTCGGGCATCTGGAGAATCGGCGCCCGGCCGATCGTGTCGTGCCATCGTCGGGGCGTCAGTCGGCGAATCGTGGGAGTGGCGTACTCGCCGACGAGTTGGATCAGCCGCCGACGGGCCCGACTACCAAACGTGTTGAACTCCAGTGCGCGCGGACTGTAGGTGATGCCCGGACGAAGCCGCCACATCAGCGGGTTGACCAGGACTGCAGTCGGTGACACGTTCTGGCCCAACACTTCTCGCGTGTGCAGCGCCGCATGCGCCGACATCCACGACCCCACGCAGATACCGGTGTGTACGACCTGTGCCCCGGCGGGAAGCCGCAGCGACTCCATGATCTGCACTCCGCGGGCCACATAGCCGTCGGTGTAGAGGTCGATGTAGACGTCCTCCTTGCGAGCGCGACCCGACTCACCCACCCCGACACGGTCGAAGCGCAGCATCCGCCCGCCACGGCTTGCGACATCCAGGGACAGTTCGGCCCACAGGCGGGCGGGTCCGATACGACTGTCATGCCCGATCGAGTGGCTGATCACCACCTTGTCGGCGGCGTCGTGATGGCCGGCGATCGCGGTGTCCCACACCACCGCACCGCTCGGGGCGGTGTAGACCCGCGTCTCGATCGGCCGGCCGTCCACGGTGTGCGCGACGATCGCCTGCGGTTGCGTATCCACGGTGACCGCACGGGGCGCGGCGTCGGCATATCGCTGGTCGAACCACTCGACGATCTGGTCGAGTTCCTCGGGGATCGAGACGTAGGACGGATTCATCGGCTCGAGGAAATATGTCGGGTCGCCGCAGGATTCGACAGGCGTGCCGGCGTCGGTGAGCGCGGTGGCCACCGCGCCGGTCCGATCGGTCTCGCGGAGGAAGGCGACGGTCGTCCCGGCCGGACGTGCGGTCACCGGCTCGGTCCGCAGTCGCATCGCCGACAGTTGCGCCGCCGCTTCGGCATGCAGGGTTTGGCCTGCCAGGTTCACCAGATCGCGGTCGGGATCCTCGGCGACGTCGGCGACCGATGCGTCGGCGTCGGCCGAACTGATGACCGTGTACAGCGCCTTCTGGGCGCGGACGAACTGCCTACCCTTGGCCACCGGATCCCACAGCACCAACGTGTCGAGATCCGCGACCAGCTCGGCGTCCTGCGTGATGAGCAGTGCGCCGGCTCGGAGCCCGATCACCCCGACGTCGGGGACACCGAATTCCCGGACCGTGTCCACCGCGGTCCGGATGCTCGCCATCCATCGGTCGACCGCATGCGGATCCTGTTGCGGTCCGGCCGATTCTCCGGTGTTCGCATAGTCGAAGCGAAGCACCAGGAAGCCGCGGGCGGCGAGATGCTCGGCGAGATACTTCATCCCACGCGGTGTCTGAGCATGCTCCTTGCCCAGCGAGCCGCACACCACGATGCCGCCGCGCACGAGGTCGTCGGCCGGACGGGACACCACACCGAAAATCGGCGCCTGCGGATCTCCGAAATATGTTGCCGAGCTGACGATGTCCACATCAGCGCGCACTGTCGCCGTCACGAGATCCCTTTCGACCACCGCCCGGGTTGCTACCCGAGAATTTCCGACAATCCTTCCATGGTCGCCACCCGCTGCGCGTGCGTGGGCGCCAGCGGCCCCGCCAGGACCACGGTGACACCCGACTTGGCGAACGCCTCGACGCGTTCGGCCACCAGCGAGCGCGGACCGATCAGGCTCATCGCCCGCACCAGGTCGTCGGGCACCGCGGCCGCGGCCTCGGCCTTCTTGCCGTCGAGGTAGAGATCCTGGATCAGCTTGGCCTCGTCGGCGTAGCCGTAGCGCACCGCGAGGGTGTTGTAGAAGTTCTTGCCACGTGCACCCATCCCGCCGATGTAGAGAGCGGCGTGGTTGCGCACATGTTGCATCGCGACCTCGATCTGCTCGGCGTCCTCGGAGATCAGTGCGCTCGCCTGCACCACGATCCCCAACTCGCCCAGCGACGGATCGCGCTTGGCCTTGCCGGCCGCGAGCGGCTCACCGAAGGCCGCCTCGACGTACTCGGGGTGGAACAGGAACGGCTGGAACTCCTCGAAGAGCTCGGCGGCCAGCTCGGTGTTCTTCGGTCCGATCGCGGCAAGGAGCATCGGAATGCGATCACGCACAGGGTGATTGATGATCTTGAGGGCCTTGCCCAATCCGGTGCCGCCGTCTTCTTTCGTCAGCGGCAGGGTGTAGTGACGGCCCTGGTAGTCGGTCTTTTCCCGGCGCCAGATCATCCGGCAGATCTCGGCGTTCTCGCGGGCCCGGCCGACGGGGTAGTCATATTTGACGCCGTGGAAGCCCTCGATCACCTGCGGCCCCGACGCCCCGATGCCCAGGATGAACCGCCCGCCACTGATGTAATCCATTCCCGCGGCGGTCATCGCGAGATTCGACGGGGTACGCGAGAACATCGGCAGGATGCCGGTCTGCAGTTCCATCTTCTCGGTCTTGGCGGCGATGTAACCGAGCTGACTGACCGCGTCGAAGCTGTACGCCTCGGGGACGGTGACCCGGGCGACGCCGGCCTTCTCGAAGTCGGCGAGATTGTCCATCGTCTCGCGGAAATCACCGGCGTAGTTGATCGGCATGCCCAGCTTCATCGACGTCATGACGCCGAATTCTTCCACACCGCGACCCGTCCACAGAGGCCCGTGCGATCGTTCGCTCGCGCCGGCTTCGGTGTACCCGTGGGTGCAGTTGGATGAACAGTAGATGAACAACCCGACGAAGAGGGCAAACACGCAGGTCATGATGCCGATCTGCACAATGGTTGCCTGAGCGAAATTTATGCAGATCGGCACCCGCGGACGCATGATATTGCCCATGAGCGGAGAGATGCTGATTCTCGTGCTGTTGATCATCACAGCACTGGGCTTCGACTTCACCAACGGATTCCACGACACCGGCAACGCCATGGCGACCTCCATCGCCACCGGCGCACTCAAGCCCAAGGTCGCCGTCGGGTTGTCGGCGATACTGAACCTGGTGGGTGCGTTCCTCTCTGTCGAGGTCGCTGCCACCATCACCAAGAACGTCTTACACCTGCAGAGCAAGTCGGGCGGACTCGTCGGCGGCATCAGCGCCAACGAAGCCCTGTTGATCATCTTCGCCGGCCTCATCGGCGGCATCCTGTGGAACCTCTTCACCTGGCTGTTCGGCCTGCCCTCGAGCTCCAGCCACGCCCTGTTCGGCGGACTCATCGGCTCCGGTATCGCAGCCATGGGCACCAGCGGCATCGACTGGCACGGCGTGCTCTCCAAGATCATCATCCCGGCGCTGGCATCTCCGTTCATCGCGTGCGCGGTGGCCGCGGTCGGCACCTGGCTGGTCTTCAAGATCACCGCGAAAGTGCTTGTCTCACGCCAGGAAAGCGGGTTCCGCTCCGGCCAGATCGTCACCGCCTCGCTGGTCTCGCTGGCCCACGGCACCGGTGACGCACAGAAGACGATGGGTGTCATCGCCCTCGCTCTGATCTCCACCAACCACCTCGACGCCTCCTCGGTCAAGCACGGCCTGCCCATCTGGGTCGTGTTCAGCTGCGCCGCGGCGATCGCCCTCGGTACCTACCTGGGCGGCTGGCGCATCATCCGCACGCTGGGCAAGGGACTCGTCGAGATCACCTCCCCGCAGGGCATGGCCGCCGAGGCCTCGTCGGCCGCGATCATCCTGACCTCGAGCGCCGCCGGAATGGCACTGTCGACCACCCAGGTCGCCACCGGCTCGATCCTCGGTTCCGGTGTCGGCAAGAAGGGCGCGCAGGTCCGCTGGTCGGTCGCGGCCCGCATGGTCGTCGCCTGGGTCACCACGCTGCCGGCCGCCGGCATCGTCGGCGCCGTCTGCTACGGCCTGGGACATCTGCTCGGTGACGTCACCGGCGCGATCGTCATCTTCATTCTGCTGGTGGCCGCCTCGAGCTACATGTACTGGCGCGCACAGCAGAACAAGGTCGACTCCAACAACGTCAACGCCGAATGGGACGAGTCCACCAACTCGATCATCCCGGCCGACGACGCTTCCGCCGACAAGCCCGCCACCCTCGCCTGACGGCTGGGAAGGACCTCACACTCATGGACATCCTCGAAGCCATCCTCAAGGTTCTCGTCATCGGCATGATCTTCGGTGCCGGACTGCCCGCGCTCTTCGCCATCGGCATGCGGCTGCACTCGGCCGGCGCCGGTGACGCCAACGCCGACGGCACGGTCAGCGCGCCCAATCCGGCCCTGAAGGCCCTGGGCTATCTGTTCTTCGCCATCGTCGTCGCCGCGATCGTGGTCGGTCTGCTGTGGGTCACCCGCCAGACACTCTCCTACTACTTCGACTGGCAGATCTTCCCCGACTGGGCCTACAGCTGATCCTCCAGACATCTCGTCCACACCGAGAAAGGCGATCATGTCCTCTTCACTGTTCGACTCAGCCATCAACTGGATTCGCAAGGGGTATCCGGAAGGCATTCCGCCCACCGATTTCCCGCCCCTGCTCGCCCTGCTGATGCGCACCCTGTCCGAGGAAGAGGTCACCAACGTGGCACTCGTCCTGGCCAAGGAAGGCTCCTCGGATTCCCCGGTGACCCCGGAGCGCATCAAGCAGGCGATCCTCGAGGTCACCGAGGCTCAGCCGACCGATGCGGAGATCAACCAGGTGGCGGCTCGGCTGGCCGCCGTCGGCTGGCCCCTGGCCGCCTCACCGGCAACAGCCTGAGTTCGATCCAGCGCCCATGGGGCGCCGAACAACCCGGACGACCTGCTTGCCAGGAGCCGGGTTGTTCGCTGCATATCCATCAATCGGCCCACCCAGCTTGCGTCCTACAATCGGCGGAGGGTTGGGCCCGCAGACGAGAAGGGGGTGCGTGATGTCCGATCGACCGCTGGTCGCCAGGATCATCGCGTGGTTGCGCGCCGGATATCCACAGGGCGTGCCCGACCACGACTACGTACCGCTCCTGGCCATCCTCCGACGACAACTGTCCGAGGACGAGGTCGAGCATGTGTCGGGTGAACTCATCAACGAGGCGGCCCCACCACCGGAACCCATCTCGAAGATCGACGCCGGGGTCAAGATCTCCGCGGTCACCCAGGAACTCCCACACGAGGCCGACCTCGCGCGCGTGCAGCAGTACCTCGAAGAGCACGGCTTCCCCTTCGACGACTCCCCGCTGAACCCGCCCTCCCCTCCCCCCGATGGTCGAGGCGCGAGGAGCGCCAGCGACGAACCTTCTCCCGATGGTCGAGGTGCGAGGAGCGCCAGCGACGAGCCGTTCCCCGATGGTCGAGGTGCGAGGAGCGCCAGCGACGAGCCTCGAGACCCGCCCACCCCCGACGAGGACCAGCCCTGAAACCCCTCCGTCCTCTGGTACTGCGTCCTCTCCCCCTGCCGTCCGGACCGCAGGTCCTCGACCATCTCGACGACCTACGCGCCATCCTTGACGGTTCGGCGGCTTTCGCCCCGGTCCCGGAGTCCGATCGTGAGTCGCGAATCCTGCACGACGCCTTCGGAATCGGGTCCGACGTCGCCGACGATGTCTCGCTGATCATCGCCACCTCCGGGAGCACCGGCACCCCCAAGGGCTCGCAGCACACGCCCGCCACCCTCGCCGCCTCGGCCCGCGCGACCGCCGACCACCTCGGCGGCGAGGGCAATTGGCTGCTCGCGCTGCCACCGCACCACATCGCCGGACTGCAGGTGTTGTTGCGCGCGTTGGCAGCCGGGCACATCCCCGCCGTCCTCGATCTTTCGGCGGGTTTCGATCCCGACGCCTTCGCCGACGCCCTCGATCGTTTCGAGGGGCCGCGCCGCTACACCTCGCTGGTCCCCACCCAACTCGTCAAGGTCCTCGACTCGGCGCGCGCGACGGCCGCGCTCGCCGACGTCGACGCCCTGCTCGTCGGCGGCGCAGCCACTCCACAACCGTTGCTGCACAGGGCGATCGAGGCGGGTATCCCGATCGTGCGCACCTATGGGATGAGTGAGACCGCGGGCGGTTGCGTCTACGACGGTATTCCGTTGCACGGCATGCAGATCACCCTGGATGGGGCGAGCGCCGACGGCATCGGGCGCGTCGAACTCACCGGACCGATGGTCGCGCACGGCTATCGCCTGCTCCCCGACCATCCGGCCTTCGCCACGCCGGGGACCTTCCGCACCGACGATCTCGGACGTGTCGACGACGGCGTCCTACGGATCATCGGCCGCGCCGACGAGGCCATCTCCTCCGGCGGGCTCACGATCCTCCCGCAGGTCGTCGAGGCCGTCATCGTCGAGGACCCCGCGGTCGCCGAATGCGCCGTGATCGGGCTGCCCGACGCGCGTCTCGGCGAGAAGGTGGTGGCCGTCGTGGTGGAGTCCGATTCGGGTTCGGTGGACGCACAACGCCTTCGGGACGCGGTCACCGAGCGGCTCGATCGCTACGCCGCACCGCGCGAGGTGATCGTCGTGGCAGAGTTGCCCACCCGCGGCCCGGGTAAGGTTGATCGACGCACACTCCGCACCCGGTTGACGCCGCAGACGTAGCAGAAGGTTCGCCCAGGGCGTGACGTTCTGCTACGTCGGGACGGCGTCGGAGGGTGGATCACTCACGAAGCCCGCGACCATCGCCATGGCCTGGGTCGCGGTGTGCGACAACGACAACGATGCGCCGTTCCAGCCACGCTGTTCGGCGAGCCTTCCCACGCTGCCGGTGAGTTCGATCCTCGGCACCCCACCGACGCCGACGATCTCGATCTCGGTCAACGGCGTGGGGGCGTCGACGATCGTCAATGCCTTGATCACCGCTTCCTTGGCCGCGAACCGCGCCGCCAGACGTTCGGCGAACGCCGGCCCGGCACACGCCGCGATCTCCCGTTCGGTGTAGATGCGCCGCAGGTAACGGTCGCCGAACTGCGCCACCGACTCGGCGACGTCGGCGACGTCGACCAGATCGCACCCGACGGAGATCCTCATGACGCCGCAGAAGGGCCGACAGCAGTGGACGCCACGACTGCAGGGGCCACGACGGCCACGGTCTCCCGCGCATCGATCGACGAGACTGCGCCCCGGGGCCCCGACGCCTGCGGTGCCGTCCCGTCCGCCGGCGTGGCGCGGATCGTGTGGGTGTGCTCGGCGACGAGGTGAAAACAGTTGTCCGACAACACCCATCCGGGCACGTTCAGACAGACGTAGCGCAGGCTGGTCTCGGCTCGGACGTCGATCAGCCATCCGCCGGCGTCGTCGGTGCGGGCCTGCGCTCTCAACCCCGACCGGATGGGCGCGGCGAGCGGCGCCACGATCAGCGCATCGCGACGCATCACCTGCTCCCCGACGACGAACTCGACGAGTACCGCCGCGGCAACCGGCGGCCCGAACCGGTAGGCGTGTGACAAATCGGTGAAGGCACCGGTGAGGTCGGCGTCGGCTCTCGTCACCGACGACCATGGTTCGACGACGATCGCGGACTCGCCCTCGACCACCACCCGCCCCGCGTCGTCGACGGCACGCAACCGCACGATGCCGGCGAGTTCGTCTGCGGTGTCGTTGTGCAGGTCGATGCGCAGTCCGCGCTGACCGCAGTTGTCGATCGTGAGCGCCACCGGCGCCCAGACCCTGGCCAGCGCGGCGAGCGGCAGTTTCGCGGTTCCCCGGTGATCGAGCAGCCCCCACCCCGCCCCGGGGCGTAAGTCCTTGGCGTTCAACACCAGTGCCCCGGCGCATCCCGAGTCCGGGCGCCGCCAGAACCGGTAGCAGTTCACCATCGCCTCGGCGACGGCGAGCCGGCCGAGTTGCAGGTAGCGTCCGGGATCAACGCGACGGACCTGCAGCGGATCCACACCGAACATTTCACGGACGTAGAAGTCGCGAACATCCTCGAAGTCCCAGGAGGCGGTCCGGTCCCGGGGAACCCCACGTTTCCAGTCCGGGTGCTGGCCGGCGGCGCCGAGCGAACCGAAGTCCGACTCCACGGCCTCGTCGGACGCCGGGATGGCGAACGCCAGGGATTCGGCGGCGAAACGCACACCCGCGGTACGGACGTCGTCGAGCCCGTTCATGTAGCCACCGACCCCGAACCAATGGGCGATCCCGTTGTCGGAGCGAATCGCCAGCGGCGTCGGAGCCTCGGTGTCGTCGGACCACGACGACGGGCTCGCAACGACATACGGAACTCCGCTGACGCGCTCGACGACGCCGCGCAGCTTCGTCTCGATAAGCGGCAGAGATAGGGATTCGGTGGCGACGCCCATCATCTCGGGCTGCTGCAGGGTTTCGCTACCACCACTGACCACCGCGAGCGCGGGGTTGCCCGCGTGCCGGGTCAGCAGATCATCGACCTCCGCGCACACCACGTCGTCGAGATCCTCCGGCGGATCGAAGGTGGTCAGCATCGCGTCCTGCCACACGAGCATGCCGAGTTCGGCACACAACTCGTAGAACTCGGCTTGTTCGGGGGTGAAGCCACCCATCACCCGCACCATGTTCGCGCCGGCGTCGCGCAGCACGAGCAGCTGCTCGCGGATCACTTCGCGGTCGACGGTCATCGCCCGCGGGTCCGGCGGCACCCACACCGCACCACGGCAGAAGACGTCGATCCCGTTGACCGACAACCGGAAAGCACCTCCGGCACATGCGGCCCGCACGGTACGGAATCCGATGCGACGTTCGGCGGACACCCCGCCCGCGGTGATCCGTAACAGGTAGGTCGAGGGGGCACCGTAGCCGTGCGGATACCAGCGTCGGGGCTCGGCCAGCGCCACCTGACCGACCAGCTCGGCCGGAGACCCGGCACGGGCGGACAGATCACCGACCGCGACGGTGGCTCCCTCCTCGTCGAGTACCTCGGCCGTCGCCACGTCGGGGGCTTCCGCACCCGTCCACCGGGCACACATGTCGACGCGGCCGGTATCGGAGTCGACGCCGACCGAGCACAGATCCACTTGCGGCCCAGGTCGCACGACCACCGGACGCCACGCGCCGACGACCGGCGGCACCCCGCCGTAGACCGGAGCCCGTCCAATCAAAGATGTTCGCGCCCAACGCATTCCCTGCGCCGAAACCAGCGTTGAACGCCAACGTCCGCGAGGGCGTCTGCGCGACAGCCACGTGCGCAACGAACCGGACCAGATCGCGATCTCGTGGGTGCCCGCCGTCATCGGACACCGCACGGGCAGGAACATCGACTCGACGTCGGCGACGCGGACGCGGTCGACGAACACCGCGCCCGGCGGCGTCAATCCTTGGAAGTCGACGACGCCGGAGCGCTCGACGGTGACCATTGCCACCAGCCACCAGTCGGAGTCGTCGACGGTGTCGGGGTCGGCCGCTTCGAGCTCGGAACCGGCCACCAGGTGACCCACCGGACCGGGTGCGGCGATCTCCATCGACGGCAGGGTTGCGTCGTCGAGGACCGCCGGATCGGGCTCGGCGGACGGCACACCACGAACCAGCCGCCACCGTGCCTCGACCATCAGCGGCGCACGCTCGCGTCGATGATGTCCAGTGCCTGCTGCCAGTTGTCGGCCATCGTGGCCATCGTCTCGGAGACGTCGACCTTGCGTCCGCGCGCGGCACGAGCCATCTTGAACTGCACCGCCTTCGCGCTCGAGGCGACCTCCCGCAGCAACGGCGCCGCACGCTCGCCACTCTCGGCGCCGAAGTCGGGCAACCGGTCGGCGAGGTCTGCGGCGATCTCGGCGGTGGCGCCGCACTGCCGCAGCGTCGCGAACGCCCAGACATGGAACACCTCGACACCGGCGTCGGGCAGCCAGTCCACCGCGGCGGCGACCGTCTCGGTGAGCGCCTTGACCGGATTGGCGGCGGGTCGACGGTCGAGGTGGGCACGAACGATCGTCAACGCATCGACTGCAGCGTCGGCGGGGCCGATCCTGCGCACCTGCTCGACGTAGGGCAACAGCACCCATTCCGAGGTGGGGCCCAGATTGAACACGCCGACGAAGTCGTCACCCTCGAGCTGATGCACGCCACTGTTGTGTACGTAGGTCATCTGCCCTGCGGCGCGATCGACCCGCAGCGGAACGATCGTCGTCTTGACGTGGCCCGAGCGGTAGTCGGTGCCCGCAGTGTCCGGCAACCACCAGCTGTCGACCTCGACGGTGTGCAGAAGCCCCCGCGCACGGCCGCTCTCGACGGTGTCGAGGACCGGCCGCCACAGGGTCTCCTCGGCGACCTGCAGGCCGTAGAGGTCGCGGATGTCGGCGGGGTCGGGCTTGACGAAGGTCCACTGCTCGCCGTCGTGATCGGCCGAGAGCGCACACGCGTACATCGGTACCGGGTCGTGCCCGAGCGTGTGCAGGAGCTCGATCCACAGATCGAGGTAGCAGTTCGTCTCCGGCCAGATCCGGTCCCCGGAGTGGCTGGGATGCGAACCGCGATCCTCGACGACGTCGAGCAGAGTGGGTGCCTCGGCGGTCATGCCGCCTCGGCCACCAACTTGCGGACGACCGCTGCCATCGAGTCGATCGAGGTGAACGTGGCCTTCTTCAGCGTCTCGTCGGGAAACTCGACGTCGAACTCGTCCTCGAGAGCGAGCATCACGTTCACACTGGCGTGCGAGGTGAAGCCCAGGGTGAACAGGTCGTCGGCGGTTCCGAAAGAATCCGCGGCGACGGCCAATTTGCCGTGTGCCGCGAGGATTTCACGGATCTTTTCTTCCATTGTTGTGGTCCTCTGGGTTAGGGAGCGTGGCTGCGCTTCAACTGTCGATTCGGCGGACGATTACGTTACTTTCCACGCCACAGCCGAAATGTATTCCGGCAAGACCAGTGCCGAAAGTCCCCAAAAGCCTTCGTCACCTTGGCAATCGTTGCCGATGTCGCAGGTAGAAGATACACTAACCATCGCTGCGCAGTCCTACTCGCGCTGTGACAACGACCGCGACGTGGGGATTGCGGGACCGTTTTCTCATCCATAACCATTTTTCTCTGGAGTACACCCATGCCCGCGCAATCTGCCCAGCTCGACGCGTCAGCCGTGGTCAAAGCCGCTGCCCCGGCCGCCGATGATGTCGACCGGAACGCCCGATTCCCTCACGAGGCCGTCGAGGCCATGCGCGATGCGGGACTTCTGTCGTGCTCGCTGCCGACCGAACTCGGTGGTCGGTCGGCCTCGATCACCGAGCTCGCCGCCGTCGCACGCCAGATCGGCGCCGCCTGCAGTTCTGCGGCAATGATCTTCGCGATGCACCACACTCAGGCCCTTACGCTGCGGTTTCACGGTGCCCAGGGTGATATCGCCGAGCTGACGAGGCAGGTCGCCACCGACGAATCGCTCCTCGCATCGGCCACCACCGAGATCACCACCGGTGGTGACGTCCGGACGTCGACGTGCGCTGTCGAGGTCGACGGTGACCGTGCTCGCCTGGAGAAAAACGCCCCGGTGATCTCCTACGGAGAATTCGCCGATTACATCTGCACCACCGCCCGTCGCTCCCCCGACAGCCCGCCGAGCGACCAGGTTCTTGTGGTCTGTCCGAAGGACCAGACCATCCTCGAGCCCACATCTTCTTGGGACACTTTGGGATTCCGCGGCACGTGCAGCCCGGGATTCATCTTGAAAACCGAGACATCTGTCACGAATATCGTGCCGGTTGATTATGCAACCATTTCCGCGCACACCATGTTGCCCGGTTCGCACACCTTGTGGTCGTCGGTGTGGCTGGGTATTGCCGACGCCGCTATCGCCAAGACTCGCGACCAGGTGCGCGCCGCGGCCCGCAAGAGCGCCGGCACCCCGCCGCCGCAGGCACTGAAATTCGCGGATCTGCTCGTCGAGCATCAGTCGTTCGAGAGTTCGGTGACCAACGAGATCCGGCGGTACCAGACGTTTTTGGACAGCGACGAGAACGAGACGACGATCGGCTTCGCCCTGGCGATGAACAATCTCAAGATCATGGCGTCGACGCGCGTCGTCGAGGTGGTGGCCGGCGCACTGGCGATCTGCGGGATCAACGGATACCGGGAAGACCACCCGGCGTCGATGGGCCGACTGCTGCGCGACGCCTACGGGCCGGCACTGATGGTGTCCAACGAGCGTATTCGCGCCAATAACTCGCAGCTGGTCCTGGCATTGCGCAAATAGCGCACGCACAGCCATGACTTCAGCGACCATGATGGGCATTGATGCACACGGGCAGAATGCCTACGTCCCCGTAATGAAAATGGAGCACCACAGGTGAATGAACTCGACAACGCGCGTGCCGAGTTCCGCGATCGACTGATCGCGGAGGGGTTACTCATCCCGACCGGCGTCGACGGACTGTACGGCCGCAGCGGAACGTTCGAAGACATCATCGACGGAATCGACGGCGTCGTCCGGCGCACCGGCCGGTCGGTGTACGGCACCGACGGTGCGAAACGCCTGCGCTTTCCCCCGGTGTTCCCCCGGACATCCTTCGAGAAGACCGATTACATCGCGTCGTTCCCGCAGCTGACCGGTGCCATCTCGACCTTCCTCGGCGACAACAAGGAGCACCGGGCGCTGTTGGCCGACCGTGACGAGGGCCGGCCGTGGGACGGGCACCTGGCGTCCGCCGGGACCATGCTGGTGTCGGCGGCCTGTCATCCGCTCTACAACACCATCTCCGGCGAGCTCCCCGATGGCGGTTCACGCTTCGATGTGTACGGCTACTGCTTCCGGCACGAGCCCGCCATCGACCCGGCTCGCATGCAGGCCTTCCGCATGCACGAGTACGTCTACGTCGGCGACCCCGATTCTGCTGCAGCACATCGTGATTCGTGGATTCCGCGAGGCCTCGACGTGCTCACCAGCCTCGGTCTCAAGCCCGAGGCGGTACCGGCCAACGACCCGTTCTTCGGTCGTGCGGGACGCCTGCTGGCCACCAACCAGATCGAGGAGAACCTGAAGACCGAACTCGTGGTGCGCCTCTACGGCGACCTCGACGACGGCACCGCCGTCGTCTCGTGCAACTGCCACCGCGAGCATTTCGGCGAGAACTTCGCGATCCACACCGCCGACGGCGAGGTCGCCCACAGCGCCTGCGTGGGCTTCGGGATGGAACGTATCGCCTTGGCACTGTTGGCCAATCACGGCACCACGATCTCGCAGTGGCCCGCCGACGTGCTCAACGAACTCGGCCTCAGCCGGTAGTAGCCGCCACAACCGGCGTCGCCGCCGGCGCAGATGTAGCAGAAGGTGTCGCCTCGGCAGCACCTTCTGCTACATCTGCAGCTGTGGTGGGGTGCGCAGCCGGGGTCCCTGTGGGGGTCGTGGGCTCTGTGGTGGTGGGCTCTATGGTGGTGGGCTGGGCAGCCGGGGTCTCGGCAGCCGTCGTGGTGGGCTCCGACGGGGTCACCTCGACAGCCGGGGCCGCAGCGGGAGTCGGGGTGGGCTGGGACGTGGTCACCTCGGCGGCCGCCGCCTGCTGTTGCACCTGCGGCGCGATCACCCGCTGCGCCGCCGACTTCTCCGCCGCCGATTTCTGGGCCGCCGCCGCCAGATCCGCTTCGATCTGGGCGGCGTCCGATGGCTGGGTCGACGCCCAGGAGAACCAGTTGTGCCCGCCGTTGGAGTAGGTGAACTCGACCGGCAGGTCCATCCGCTGGGCGGCGGCGTTGAGGATCACCGTCGAGGTGAGCGCACCGACCTCCAGTCCGACGCCGAGTAGCTCGGTGACGAGGGCGCCGGGAATGAGGATCGGCCACAACACAAGTGGTTGTTGTTGCAGCGTTTGCCAGGCGAGTTGGAGTTCACCGACCGACGGGATGCCGTTGCCGGTGGAGATGATGATGGTCTGCCCGTTGGCCTTCGCCTCGGCGATGCGGCTCAGGACGTCGCTGTCGGCCCAGGTGTTGCCCTCGCTCAACGGGAGTCCCCACATCGCCGACAGACCGTTGTCGATGTCGGCGCGCGCGGTCTGGATGATCGGGATGAGTACCCACCCCAGCGGGTTGTTGGTCTCGTAGAAACCCGAGTACGAGCGCGCCACGGCGAACACCTCGGGGTGGTTCAGCGCGACGATGATCGCGGGCGCCCCGGACATCGACACACCGACGATCGCGTTGTCCGACGTCCCGATGTCGAAGTTCTCGTTGAGGTAGGCGGGCAGTTCCTCACCGAGGAAGGTATCCCATTGCGGTGCAGTGGTACTGCCGGTCGGCGCCGACTGCCAGTTGGTGTCCCACTCGCCCTTGCCACCGGCGGGCATCACCAGGTTGTAGCTGGTGCTGTAGGCGGCCACCGCACCCGAGGTCGGCGTCGCCCAGTTGTTGTACTCGTCGTTCGACCCCAGGCCGTCGAGGAAATACACGGCCTGCTCAGTCTGGCCCGGTGCCTGATCCGACGCCCGCACCTGTACGACGACGTTGCGACCCAACGCCTCCGAGTAGAGGGTGCAGGTCTGGATGTGTTGGGCCTCCTCGTCCGGGGTCCGCCACTCGCATCCCGGACGAAGGGTGTCCGGATCGACCGCACGCGCCTGTCCCGCCACCCCGATCAGCGCTCCGGCCGTCGAGGTCACCACCACCAGCGCGGTGACCACACGACGCCGCACACCGAATCCCCCACCACGCATGACTGAGCCTTCCGAGATCTCCCCCGACCCGGATCGACGACAACGATCTGCTCGTCATCGCAGGGAACAATACGGACAGCACGCCCTCTACGCAGCACAAACACCGACTTTGCTGTACCGATGCTCCTGGTCGCGTCGGCAAAGACGCCAGCGGTGGGTCGGGCCTCAGCTCCCTCGGTCGGCGGCACGGTCGGCAACCAACTCCGCGACCCGTGCCATCACATCCGGCTCCCCCAATTCGGCGTGAGAGACGTCGAGCCGTGCCACCCGCGGCGTCGTACTCACCAACGACTCCCACCCGGAGATGTCACCGGTCTGTGCCGACGCGACGTAGAGCACCTCGTCGACGTCGACGCGACCGGTCCGATGCGCACGCACCGCAGCGATGAGAGCCCGCAATCGTTCGGCGATAACCACATCGGCCGTCGTGCCCTCCTGCGCCGGAGCCAGTGCCAACTCGTCGGGAGTCCGTGCGTCCATCAACACCAGCAGCTCGACCCGCTCACCGAGGTCGGTGAGTTGGCGGGCGATCTCATGGGCCAGGTTCCCGCCGATCGACCACCCGATCAGCCGATAGGGTCCCGACGGCTGCCGACGGCGGATCGCGTCGACGTGACGCCGCGCGATCTCGGCCATGCTGCCGGGCATCTCACCGGAAAGCAGTTCGGGGAGTTGCAGTCCCACGACCCGATGTCCCGACGTCGCAGCCAGCGGGCGGAACGGTGTCGGCATGCCACTCACGCCGTGCACCGCCCACAGGAGCGGCAGTCCGGAATCGTTGTCGGCACAGTCGAAGTCGACGACGCGCTCCCGGTCGGTGCCGACGCGCGCGAGTGCGGCGGCCACCCCGCGCGGGGTCGGATGGGCCACGAGATCGGCCAGATCCGGACGCAGCCCGGTGTGATCGACGATCTCGGCATGCAGCCGCAGCAGCAGAAGCGAATGCCCGCCGAGGGCGAAGAAGTCGTCGTCGACGCCGGGTTCGCAGCCCAACACCGCTTCGAACGCCGAAATCACCTTACGCTCCAGATCAGTTGCGGCACTGCAGCTTCTGGAATCACGCTCGTGCGACGACGACCCGGCAGGCGCGGGCAGCCGGGAGGTGTCGATCTTCCCGGTCACGGTGCGTGCGATCTCGTCGACCACGATCACCTGTGCGGGCACCATGTGTCGCGGTAGTCGCTGCCGGCACGCTCGCTCTGCCTCGGCACCGCCGACGCCGACCACGTAGGCGACGAGCATCGGCCCCGCGGGTCCCGGCCGCACGACGGCCGCGGCCTGGGTGGCGCCCGCGCCCATCAGGACGGCCTCGATCTCCGCCGGCTCCACCCGCTGCCCCCGAAGCTTGATCTGTCGGTCCGTCCGGCCCACATACGTCAGCGCACCGTCGCCCTCGAGACGCACCCGGTCGCCGGTGCGATACATTCGGCCGCCGCCGGGGTAGGCCACGAAGCGCGCCGACGTCAACGCGGTGTCACCCAGATACCCCTGTGCCAGTGCATCTCCCGCGAGATACAGCTCGCCGTCGACACCGGGTGGTACCGGTCGCAGCCAACGGTCGAGGACGACGACGGTGGTGCCGTCGACGGGCCTGCCGATCCGTACCGCGACGTCCGGGCGCACGGGTGCGAAGGTGGCCGCGACCGTGGCCTCGGTCGGGCCGTACACGTTGACGAGTTCGCAGCGCGCAGCCCACGCACGCGCGATCGACGGGGACAGCGCCTCACCCCCGACGAAGACCAGTCGTACCGATGTGAGTCGCTGCGCGTCGAGCGTCGCGAGCACGGACGGCGTCGCGATGAACACCGTGATCCGTTGCGTGACAAGCCACTCGGTCAACTCCGCCCCGGCGGTGAGCCCGGCGGGTGTGACCACCAGCCGCCCGGCGACCGCCAACGGCAGCACCATCTCCATGATCGACGGGTCGAAGCCGACGCTGACCATCGCCGCCACCCGGTCGTCGGATCGGATCGGGGCGATCGCCGCGAGCCGCCGCAACCCGCGGTGCCCGACGACCACCGCATTCGGTGTGCCGGTGGTACCCGACGTGGTGATCACATACGCCGCGGATGCCGGCGACACCCGCGCGACCGGCACCCCGGTCGCCGACGCTCCCGAGATGGAGGGGCGCAGCGGAACATCGTTGTCGTACAACGGGCATGCACCGGTTCGCTCGAGAACTGAGTCGATCCGCGCCGGCGGATGTGCCACGTCGACGGGGACGGGCACCGCGCCGATCCGGGTGACGGCGCGGAAGGCGACCTGCTGGCGTACGGACCGTTCGATGAGAATCGCCACCCTCTCACCACTGCGGATACCTCGCGCGCGCAACGCGTGTGCGGTCACCGCCACCCAGTCGTCGAGGTGCCGATAGCTCAGCAGCGTCGTGCCGTCCTCGATGGCGATGCGATCCGGCTGATGCGCAGCGGGTTCGGCGAACATGTCACCGAGTGTCGCGGGATCGGTGTACGGCGCGCCGTGCGCGCTCGCCTCGATCAGGGTCTGCTCGTCGGGCAACAGCAGATCGACCGAGGCCATGCGTGTTCCGGCCTCGTCGACGAGGAACTGCAGCGCCGTCTCCATGCGTGCCATCAGGGTCTCGACGGTCGCAGGAGCCGCCCACTGCGCCCGATGCGCGCAAAGTAACTTTCCGTCTTCGACGATCACGCGCAGCGCGAAATCCCCCATCGGCGTGAGGGACTCGTCGACGTCACCCATCGTGGCCGGATCGAGGAGCGTGTGATCGGACGCGTCGGCACCGACCGTCAACGCCACCTCCGCCAACGAGGGAGCGACCGACCCGCCGGTGACCCCGATCTCCCGCATCACCTCATCGAACGGAACCCACGAGTGCTCCAGCGCCGCGATATCGTCGTCTCGAACCCGATTCACCCACTCTGCGCATGTCATTCGTGGGTCGAGACGTGTCCGCAGCACGACGGTCGCGACCAGCATCCCCACCACGTCGGACAGATCGGGGTCTCGCCGCAGGGACGTGGTGGTCGCCACGACGACGTCATCGGTGCCCGACTGCACGGCCAGCGCCCACGCCAAGGCTGCGTGGACAAGGTGGAATCGGCTGACGCGCAGCCTCCGTGCGGCCCCGTCGAGCTGCGGCCACAGCTCCGCTGCAAGCGTGCGACGAGTGCGGACGATCCCGCCCTCGGTGTGAGGCAGGTGATCGAGGACCAGGGGCGCAGGCGGATCGGCCAGCACACGTTGCCAATACGCCAGTTCGCGGTCACGCGCAGCGGACTCGGCGGCCAGCAACCGGCGGCTCACCCGCGCGGACGACGGAGCCGCCGCAAGCGTTCTGCCGATGCAATTCGGCCCGCTGAGCAGCGCGGCCAGTTCCCGCTGCAAGACGACCGCGGACTCACCGTCGAGCGCGATGTGATGCGCCACCACCAGCACCGCAGACACCGTCTGCTCTTCGGAGGCGATCAGGCCGATTCGGACCGGTGGAGAGGTGGCGAGCGAGTCGAACGGGGTCGCAAGCATCTCGCCGATCGCACCCTCGTCGAGCAGATCGATCGTCGGTTCCCAAGTCTCGAGGACCCGCTGGCGCGGCCCGTCGTCGAACATCGGATACACGGTGCGCAACGCGGCATGCCGACCAATCAACGTACGCACCGCAGTTCGCACGTCCACCACGCCGGGGTAATTCGGCCCGCTCGCTCCGCTCCCGGCGCCGGGGTAATTCGGCCCGCTCGCTTCGCTCCCGGCGCCGGCCCCACCGGGGACCGGCAGGAGTACCGGTACGTGATAGCCGGGTTTGCCGAGTTCGGCCGCCATCCACATCCGTCGTTGCGGCCCGGTCAGCGGGACGTCGCCGCCCTCGGTCGCAATCTCTTCGGCGTCGGGCGCAACACGCACCTCGCCGTCGTTCGCCTTCTCGGCGATCCGGCGGTCGAGCCGCGCGGCGAGCTCACCGACGGTCGGATGGTCGAAGAGCCACTTCGCCGACACCGTCCACCCGAGCTCCCGGGTGAGCAGCGAGGCCACCCGCGCCGCCGACAGCGAAGTACCACCGAGGTCGAAGAAGTCGGTATCCGCACGCACCGACGCGCGATCGACCGCCATGATGTCCGCGAACGCCGCCGCCACCGACTCCGAGGTGTCCGTCCCGGCCACGGTCTCCTCACCGACGAGCCCACGACCCGCGCCCGCGAAGCCGACCAGCGCGTCGACGAGTGCGTCGGCCACACCGCTCGCCGTCCGGTCACTCACCCGGGCCGAATACACCACCGTCAGTACCAGCGCCCCGTCACGGTCGCCGACGATCACCTCGAGATCATGGCCGGCAGCCTCACGCTCGGGCACCACCTGCACCGGCTCCGCACGCACCGCTTCGCTCCCGGCGCCGGCCACAACCGCGTCGGGCTCCGGCGCCACGTCCTGCCCCACCAACAGAATCGACGTCAACGGATCGTGGGAGGTCCGGGCATTCGGGCACACCGCACGCACCACCGACTCGTACGGCACTTCCTGATGGTCGGCGACCCGCAGATGCGCCTCCCGCGCACACGCCACCGCGTCGGCAACAGTCGCACCCGGCTGCAGCCGGGTGCGCACCGCAACGGTGTTGACGAACATACCGAGGACCCGCTCCCACTGCGGCGCCGAGCGCCCGTGCACGGGGACCCCGACCACGACATCCCACTCCCCGGTCAATCGACCCAGCGTTGTGGTCAAGGCGCCGTGCACGGCGTGAAAGACGCTCGCGGCCAACGCCGACGTCTGTTCCCGGAGCGCGGTGATCACGTGCGCGTCGACATCCCGCACCACCCGGCCCCCGCTGTCGCCGGGCGGGCCGGGCAGCACGACGGGTGCGCCGGCATCACCGAGTTCGGTGGTCCAGAAGTCGATGTCGCGGGTGAAGCGACTGGTGGGATCATCCGGGTCCCCGAGGATGTCGCGCTGCCACCGGGTGTAGTCGGCATAGCCGGGTGCCGGCTCGGCGGGTAGTTCCGTCCGGTAGGCCGTCATCAGGTCGTCGAGAAGGATGCGCATCGACCATCCGTCGACGGCGATGTGGTGCAGGGTCAGCACCAGGTAGGCGCCGCCGAGGTCGGTCTCCCCCTCGTCGCTGTCGTCGCCGCTGACGAACAGCCGTGCCCTGATGGCGGTCTCGCGTTCGAGGTCGAAGGGACGTGCGACTTCCGCCGCGATGGCGTCGCGGACCGCCGCAGTGCTGACCGACTGCACGACGAGGTCGGGAACGTCGGTGGTGAGACGTTGTTCCGGTCCGCGACCGGTATCGGGAAAGACGGTGCGCAGCGACTCGTGCGCACCTACGACCGCGCGATACGCACGGACGATCCGCGCGGGATCGTAGGGTCCGCGAATCCGCAGCACGAGCGGGATGTGGTAAGTGGTGTCCTCGGGATCGAAGCGGTGGTGAATCCACATGCGTCGCTGCGGATATGCCAGCGGAAGATGCTCGGGGCGCGGCGCGTGGTGCGGTATCGGGCCGGTGAGGTCTGCCGCGCAGTCGATCCGTCGGGCCAGCTCGCCGACGGTACGCGCGCGGAACACGACGTCGGCGTCGAGGTCACGAGAGGTCCGCGCGCTGAGTCGGGACCGGACCCGTGCCGCCGACAGCGACGTTCCGCCGAGCGCGAAGAAATCGGTGTCCGAGCCGATCTCGGCGCCCGCGCAGTCGAGAACCTCCGCGAGGACCTCGGCGACGAGCTGTTCGGTGGAAGTGGTGACCGGCGTGTTCGCGGGCACAATTCGGCCCGCTCGCTCCGCTCCCGACACCGGCTCCTGCGCGGCAACCGGATTCGGCAACCGGGGATGATCGATCTTGCCACTCGGTCGGGTCGGGAAGCGGTCGACCACCGCGATCGCGGCCGGAACCATGCTGCGCGGCAACACCGTCCGCGCTTGTTCACGCAAACGCTCGGGACGCGGCCGGTCGCCGGGCGCCGGGATGACCCACGAGACCAGCAGTGGCTCTCCGGCCCGGTTGGTGCGCACCGCACTGGCGGCGGCCGCCACCCCGGGCAATCCGGCGAGCGCGGCGTTGATCTCCTCGGCCTCCATTCGCACGCCACGGATCTTGAGTTGGTCGTCGGCGCGACCGTGGATCACCAGCGAGCCGTCGCCGCGCCGGTGGACCAGATCGCCGGTGCGATACATGCGGTCACCGTCGCCGAAGGGGCGCGCGACGAATCGCGTGGCGGTGGTGGAGGTGTCGGCGAGGTAGCCGCGCGCCAATGCGGCTCCGGCGACGTACAACTCGCCGACGGTGTAGTCGGGAACCGCCTGCAGCGACGAATCCAACACCAGCGCTTCGATATCCGGGACGAGGGTGCCGATGCTCACGGCGCCGGTGGTGTCCTGACGGTAGGTGGCGCTGCTGATCGCGACGGTCGTCTCGGTGGGCCCGTACTCGTTGGTCACCGACACCGACGACGTCCACCGGCTCAGGAGCGTGCGTGGCAACGCTTCTCCGCCCACCACCACATGCCGCAGCCGTTCCATCTGGGACGGGTCCAGGGTGCTCAGCACCGATGGCGTGGTCATCAGCACCGTCACCGCCGACCGTGTGATCTCGGTGGCGAGTTCGGCTCCGGCCATCACCTCGGGTGGGCAGATGACGACGCACGCGCCCGACGCGCGCACCGGCACCACACCCATCAGGTGGGCGTCGAATGCCGTGGTGTGCGTGTGCATCACCCGGTCGGTGTCGTCGAGTTCGAGTCGTTCGGCGGTGGTCAGCGCCCACGCGGCCAGCCCGCGATGGGTGATCTCCACACCCTTGGGTGTCCCGGTCGTCCCGGAGGTGAACGCGAGGTAGGCGACGTCGTCGAGTTGCAGTGTGCGGGTGCGGTGTCGGGGCTCGAACTCGGTGACGCGGCGGGAGCGGTAGAGGTCGGAGTCGTCGAGTGCCACGACCGCGATCCTGACGGGCAGTCGGGGCGGGCGATCGGCGCGCAGCGTCAGGATCGTGCGCGCCCCGGAGCGCTGGATCAGCCGCTCCCGGCGCCAGGGTGGGTCCGCGGGGTCGAGGTTGACGAATGCGGCGCCGACACGGGCCAGCGCCATCGTCGCGACGACATCGAAGCACGATCGCGGTAGATGCTTCGCGACGACGTCTCCGGGCCCAAGGCCGCGATCCCGCAACGCCCACGCGAGAATCCGCACCAGCCGCTCGACGTCCGCGTGGCACAGGACCTCGCCGTATCCGGGAAAGCGATGTGTCACATCGATGATCGCCGGCCGCGTGGCGTCCGGCACGGGCTGACGATCGAGGAGCTCGGCAAGAGTCTGGGGCGCACAAGTCTGGGCAGAGATCGCCTGCGGCACCGGTGACCGCGTCAGTGCGCGCACTGGCAGATCGGGGTCAGCCGTGGCGCTCTCCAGGATCTGGGTCACCGCGGCCAGGAGCGCGTCGAGACGGTCGGCGTCGGCGATCGAGTCGCGGCAGGCGGCAACGAGATACGTCCGATCGCCGTCGCGGCCGAGCATGATGTCCAGTGCGGCCTGAGTACTGCCGGTCGTATCCAGCCCGGTCGTATCCAGCCCGGTCACGCTCAAGTCCGGGGGTATCTCACCGACCACGACGTCGACGAGGGATCGGCCCGCGCGTTCACGCTCCGGGTCGGCGATCGCGGCGATCTCGGCCAACGGCAGATCCGAATGGTCGATCGCCCCGAGAACGCCGAGGGTGTTGCGGCGCAACAGTGTGGCGAAGGTGTCGTCCGGTTCGATGCGGGTGCGCAGCGGGACGGCCCGCGCGAAGAGCCCGCAGACCGTGCTCCATCGAGGATCGGTCCGTCCCGACACCGCCGTGCCCACGGTGCATTCCGACGCGCCGCCGGTGGTCATGACGCGTTCCGCAGCAGCGGCCTGGCGAGTCAGGACCACGGCGATCGCGGTGTGCACCACGATGAACGGGGTACTCGCGACCGCGGCCGCGCACCGATCGATCCGCGCGGTCAGCTCCGTCGGAAACACCACTCGCCCGTGATGTGTGGCTCCCGATCCCGTCGCGGCGAGGTCCATGTCGGTCACGGTGAGCGGCACGATGGGTTCGGCGAACACCCGCGACCAGTAGCCGGTGAGACGGTCGCGGTGGGTGCGCACCATCGCTTGTCGCCATCTGCTGTACTGCCGGTAGTCGAGACGACGCGTGGAGTTGGTCGGTGGGCCGGTTGTGAGTTCTCGGCGCAGCATGCGTGCGGTCTCACCGTCGGCGCTGATGTGGTGGATCACGCACACCAGCCGATACCCGCCCGGCGTGTCGACGAGGCGCACCCGCCACGGCAGGGACACGGTGAGATCGATGGGGCGGCGGGCGATCTCGGCGAGGACTTCGTCGGCGTCGACGTCGGTGAGGGGATCGAGGGCACCGAGGTAGGCGTCCACCTCGTTGTCGGTCCACAGTCGTTGATAGGGCACCCCGTCGAGTTCCGGGAAGCCGGTGCGCAGGCAGTCGTGTCGGCGGACCAGTTCGGACACCCGACGCCGGATCTCGCGGGCGTCGGTGCCCGGTACCGGGACGATGCCGGCGAGCACGTAGCCGGGTTGGTCGGGGTCGGCGTGCCAGCGCAGCCACAGATCGAGTTGCTCCGGTGTCAGCGCCGGGTGATCGGGGTCGGCGCTCTCCTCGACCTCCCACAGGTCCGGGACCGCGTCGTCGTCGACGATCGGCGAGGTCGACAACAACTGCGCCAGCCCGGCGATGGTGGGGTGGGCGAACACCTCGGTGACACCGATTCTGCTGCCGTGCAAAGACAGTCGGGCCGCCAGGCGCGCGGCGGTCAACGAGTTGATGCCGAGGGTGACGAGGTCGGTGTCGGGGTCGAGCGGTGCCGATGCCGCTGGGTCGTCGCCGCTGTCGAGGCACCCACGAATTGCGGCGGCCACCATCTCCTCACGCGGTGTCAACGGCCGGCCGATACCGCTGGAGGAGTGCATCTTTCGGAGGAGTTCGGTCTGGTCGACCTTGCCGTTGGCGGTCAGCGGCCACTCGTCGACGACGAGGATGCGGCTGGGCACCGCATAGGCGGGCAGTCGTTGCGCACACCACGAGATCAGCGCTGACTCAGAGGGTACCGCCTGCGCTGCGGCGCCCACGCGGACGGCCGCCACGAGACGCGCTGCACTCGCGACACCGTCCTGCAGCACCCGGCAGTCGAGGACGTCGGGCGCCGCGGTGAGCGCGGCAACGATCTCGGCCGGTTCGATGCGGAATCCGCGGATCTTCAGTTGGTCGTCGACGCGCCCGAGGAAGGCGATCCGCCGATCGGGCAACAGCCGCACCCGATCACCCGTGCGGTAGCGGCGGGTGCCGTCGGGGCCGGCCACGAATCGCGTCGCGGTCGTCGCGGGGTCACCGAGATAGCCGAGCGCGAGTTGCGGCCCGGAGAGCTGGAGTTCGCCGCGTCCACCGAGCGGTACGGCCCGCCCGTGCCGATCGCAGACCTCGGCGTGGACGCCGTCAAGTGGTGTGCCGACGATCGGGCGGTCATCGTCGAGGTCGATCTCCCCGCAGAGCACCTGCACGGTGGTCTCGGTGGGCCCGTACATGGTGAGCAGCCGTACCTCGGGGTGCGCCGACGCCCATCCGCGCAACCGCGCCGGGTCGACGGCCTCACCCGCGAGGATCACTGTTCGCAGCGACGCCAGTGACACGTCAGCAGTGCCGGCGAGCGCTTGGAGCGCCGAGGAATCGGTCAGTCGCGCAAACGCACTCGGGGTTTGTGCGCAGTGGGTCACGCGATGACGGGTCAGGCCGGCGGCGAAGCGTGCCGGGTCGCGGACGTCGTCGTCGGAGAAGACGACGACCCGTCCGCCCGCGGCGAGCGGGCCGAACACCTCCCACACGGAGGCGTCGAAGGCCAATGCGTGCGACCAGCTCCCGACCATCTCACCGGTGCACCCGAGACGAGAGAGTGAGGCGCCGAGCATCGCGGCCATCGCGGTCCGGTCGACGACCACGCCCTTGGGTGCGCCGGTCGATCCCGACGTGTGGACGACATAGGCGGCGCCGGGCACCGCGGGGCCGGTCCCGCTGTGGGCGGGGCTGATCTCGAGGCCCTCGCGAATCGTCGCACCGGGCCCGATTCGGCGGTTCAGCAACCGTTGTCGCGCCGGTGGCAGGTCCGGGTCGACGGGCGCGAACACCGCGCCCGCGGCGAGCACACCCAGCGCGGCCACGACCGCCTCAGTCCCCCGGCGCAATGCCAGCACGACCGTGGTTCCCGGACGGGTCCCGGCCGCAAGCAACTTCTCGGCCACCTGCTCGGCACGACACCACAGGTCGCGGTAGGTGAGCACATCGTCGGAGTCGACGATCGCCACATCGTCGGGCTGACGCGTCGCCATGGCGCGGACCGCGTCGACGGGATCGATCGACTGCGCAGAAACACTGGGGTGAACAGAAGTGGGCTGGGCGAGAACACCGGCAGGCAGGCACTCGGCCACACACCGTGTCGACGAGTCGGTCAAGGCCGTCAGGGCGGCGACGAAATACTCGAGCATCGGCTCCACCGCCGCGGCGTCGACCCGGGCGGGTGACGCCGTCACCTGCACCGACAGCGCTCCGTCGTCGACCGTACGCACCGTGAATTCGATTGCGGTACGGGTGATTCCCACATCGATCGGTGTGATGCCGGTGATCAGCGGTCCCGGCGGGTCAGGCAGCGGGGCGGCATGGTCGAGCAGCACGTCGGGCAGGGTCGCCGGCGCCGACGCGGCGTGCGTGGCGGCATCGGCGATCGTGCGGTGCGCGTGCACGAGTGCCTCGTCGATCGGCAAGGCGACGACGGGCCGGTGGTCCGCCGTCGCCGCCGACCACCGCACCGGAACGGTGGTGGCGCGCATACCGACGCGGGGTCCGCCGGGCAGGGCAACCGGGATCGCCGCGACCACGTCGTCGGAGTCGGTGACGGCGGCGAGTGTCGCGGCCAGGGCCACCCACAGTGCCGAATACAGCGTGGTGCCGGCTCCCGCCACCACGTCGTTGACCGCGGCGGCGGTAGCGGCGTCGATACGGCGCTCGTGGACCACTGCGGGTTTCTCAACCTCCGGGTGCCGTCGGGGCGGTTCGGGGAGGGCGAGGTGTGCGGGTGCGCCGTCGAGAACCGTTCTCCAATAGTCGGTGTCGTCGTCGCGTACCGAGACCTGCAGCTCGTCGGGTTGCTCGGGCCAGCGTGGGCTGCGACCGCGCAGGCGTGCCGTCAGCGCCGTGTGCAGGTCGTCGAGGAGTATCGGTACCGAGGCGCCGTCGACGGCGATGTGGTGGGCGACGAGCACGATGCCGGTGCCCGCGGGTGAGTCGGCGAGCACCGCGCGCCATGCCGGGCGGGTGGTCAGATCGAAGGGGGCGTTGACGATCTCGGCGGCCTGACCGGTGTCGGGGACCGTATCGCGTTGGGTGATCGGCGGATTCCCGGTGAGAGCGTCGGCGTGAAGGATGACGACCTCCGGAGTTGTGTCCCCGCGATCGGGAAACACCGCGCGCAGCATCGGATGCCGGTCGGCGAGATCGAGCAGCGCTGCCCGCACCACGGGCACCTCGGCACGTACCGTGAGTCGCAACGCCAGATGGTACGCGGCCGAATCGGGCTGTCCGCGATGGGCATCCCACAGGACACGCTGCGCCGGCCACAGGACGTCACGTGACCGTACCTGCGGTGTGTGAGCGTCGGCGGCAACCAGTTCGGTCAGTCCGGCGATGGTCGGTGTGGCGAGGATGTCGGCGACGGTGACCTGGGTGCCCGGTCCCGACAGCCGTGCGGCAAGTCGCGCCGCCGACAACGAGTTTCCGCCGACGGAGAAGAAGTTGACGTCGGGTCCCCACTGCTGAGGTCCCCACTCGCGCGGAGCCTGCCCACCTACCTGCGGCCCGGGTTCCCCGATGATCTCTGCCACCACCTCGGCGACGCGACGCTGTGCCGCGGTCAGCGGCGCCGGGGTACCGGTCATCGCGGGCAGCCCGGCGATCAGGGCCTGCCGGTCGAGTTTGCCGTTGTCGGTGAGTGGCCAGCGCTCGACGACGCCGATGCGCGTGGGCATCAGATACCCGGGCAGCCGAGCGGCGCACGCGCGCTGCAGAACTGCTTCGCGCCCGGCGGCCGACACCTCGCTGCCGGTGGGGTCGTCGTCGGTGGTGTCGTCGTCGATCACGAAGGCGAGGATTTGTTCATCCCCGGGCTGTGTCCCGCCGGCGATCACCACGCGTGCCTCGCGGACGCCGGGCGCCTCGACGAGAGCCGCGGCGATCTCGGCGGGCTCGACGCGATGACCACGCACCTGTATCTGATCGTCCGACCGGCCCAGGTAGGCAAGCCGATCCGGCGCGATCAACCGCACCACATCGCCTGTTCGGTACATCCGTGTGCCGCAGCCGTCGGGGTCGGCGACGAAGCGGCTCGCGGTCAGGGCGGGCGCGTGCAGGTAGCCGTCGGCGACTTGCGCGCCGCTGACGTACAGTTCGCCGAGTCCGCCCACCGGCACCGGACGCAGATGCCGGTCGCGCACCGACCAGCCGACTCCGGCGAACGGGGCGCCGATCAGGCTGCGGGCGTCGGTGGTGTCGACATCGGTGGCGGTGAGGTGGACGGTGGTTTCGGTGATGCCGTACATGTTGATCAGGCGCACACGAGGATTGGCCTGCGCCCAGTCGTACAGCGCAGGAGCCTGCAGCGCCTCGCCGCCGAACACGACGCACCGCAAGGCCGGCAACCGCGAGCCGCTGCTACTCGACGAACCGGGACCATCCGGTGCGGCGAGCCGCGCGAACGCCGTCGGGGTCTGCGAGAGAATGCTGACGCCACAATCGTTCAGGGTTGCACTCAGCAGTACCGGATCCCGGCTCACCGTGCGGTCGACGATCACCACGCGGCCACCGGAACAGAGTGCGCCGAAGATCTCCCACACCGAGAAGTCGAAGGTGTGCGAGTGCGTCGCGCTCCACACGTCGGCGGGGGTGGCGTCGACGACGTCGAGGGCGGCACCGAGCATCGCGGCCAGTGCGGTACGCGACACCGCAACACCTTTGGGCCGTCCGGTCGATCCGGACGTGTGGATGACGTAGGCGATCCCCGGTCGGCGGGGCGCGGTCCCGAGGCCCGGGCCGGGTTCGATCAGCAGGCCGTCGCCCACGATCGCCGCCGGGGAGGTCGCGGCGATGAGTTCCGCGGTGCGTGCGGGCGGATGTTCCGGGTCGAGCGGAACGTAGGCGGCGTCGGCCATCAGGGTGCCAACCATCGCCACCACGGTTTCGGCACCACGGCCGAGCAGCAGGGCCACCCGGTCACCTGCCCGCACCCCGACCCGACGCAGATCCATCGCCATCTCGAATGCGCGCGTGGACAGTTGCTCGTAGGTCATCGATGTTCGGGCGTCGGTGACGGCGATGGCGTGCGGGGTGGCGCCGACGTGCGCGAGCAGCGCGTGGATCGGGTCGGTGCCGGCCACCGGGCATTGTGGGGCGACACCACGTCCGGTCGGGGTGCACGACCCGACGGGGGTGGCCGGGTCGGCGAGTGCCAGCCGGGTCAGTGTGTCGACCACATAGTCGAGGAGAATCGCGGCGCCGTCGGGATCGACGCGGTCGGGTGCCACCGTCAGAGCCAATCGCAGCTGTTCTCCGCTGTCGTCGACGACGAATTCCAGTGCGGTGCGGGCTCTCCCGGTGCGGATCGGGGTGGCCGAGCGGATCAGCGCGCGCCGCGACAGCCCGGTGTCACGGCCTAGTTCGCCGCCGTCCATCGTATTCGCCTGCGCCAGCACCACATCGGCGAGCTGTGCGGGTGCGGTGTCGGCGTGGCGCATCCCGGCCTGCAGCGCGGCCACCGATCCCGCGAGTGCCTCGGCGATGGTCTGCGACGCGACTGCGCGAGACCGTACCGGGACCGTCCGGACGAACATGCCGACCCGCTCGAGGTCGGAGGAGCTCCAGCGCCCTGAGGTCGGCACCGAGATGACGACGTCGTCGTCGCTGACGACACCGGCAAGGACGGCGGCCACGGCCACCCGGACCAGCGCCTGCAGGGTCGCGCCGGCGCCGGCGGCTTGTGCGGTGGCCGCCGCCGAGAGCCTCGCGTCGACGACCCGTTCCAGATGAACCGCCTCGGTAGAGACCTCACCGGCCGCGCGGGCCTCGGGCAGCGCGAGTCGCGTCGGGGCACCGGCGAGCACGTCACGCCAGTAGCTGTGTCCCGCATCGGAATCGGCGGCGGGTCGAGCGCCACCGAAGTCTCCGGGCCCGGGGAACTCCGGCAGCCGGTGGCGGGTGCGTGCGGCGACTGCGATCAACATGTCCCGCACCAGGATCGGGATCGACCAGCCGTCGACCGCGATGTGATGGACCACGAACACCATCGACACCGCGCCGCGGCTGTCGTCGAGAACGGCACGCCACGGCGGGTCGACGGTCAGATCGAAGGGTGCGGCCACCACGGAACGAACCATGCTCGGGCTCAGTGTGTCCCGGGTGATCGGCATCGCGTCGACCATCACCTGGGTGGGTAGTAGACGCATGGTCGGGGTGCCGTCGGGCCGGGCAGGAAAGACGCGGCGCAGCGCGTCGTGATGCAGGGCGAGGTCGGTCAGCGCCGATGTCACAAGATCCGCAGTCACGAGATCCGCAGTGACGAGATCCGCGGTCACCGGGTCGGCTCCCGTACCCGGTGCGAACTCGACCCGCACGGCGAGGTGGTACACGTGGTCGGCCGGGTTGGAGCGGTTCAACGCCCAGATCTGGTGTTGTGCCGGCGTCACGACCGGCGCGGCCGCCGGTGCGGTGGCCGCGGTGAGGTCGCCGGCGCCGACGCGTGCGGCGATCTCGGCCAGGGTGGTCGCCGGGGTCAGCTCGCCGATGCGCAGCGGACGGCCCACCCGCGCGCCGAGGCGCGCCATGATCTCCAGCATCGTCAGCGACGTGCCACCCAGGTCGATGACCGAGGCGGCCATCGAGACCCGTTCCACCCGAAGGACGTCGGCGACGATCTTGCCGAGCTCGCATTCGACGTCGGAGGTGGCGGCCACGAATTCCGGTTCGTGCAGCGCGATCCCGGCCACCGCGTGCGCCACGGCGTCGCGATCGATCTTGCCGGTCGGGCCGGTCGGTAGCCGATCGAGCATCAGCACCCGCCGCGGCCACATCACCGACGGCAGGGTCGCAATCAGATGCGTCCGCACCTCCCCTTCGAGTCCGTCGCCGCCCGGTGCGGCACCGGTCCCCACGCAGGCGACGTCGAGGGCCAGGTCGCCGTCGGGTGCATGGTCGGCGACGACGACCGCGGCGCCCACACCGTCGACCTCCGTGGCGGCGTTCTCGATCTCGGCCGGTTCGACGCGGACCCCGCGGACCGAGAGTTGCCCGTCGGAGCGGCCGACGAAGACGAGATCACCGGTGGTCGGGTCACGACGGGCGAGATCACCGGTCCGGTACATCCGGGAGCCGTCGCGCCACGGGCAGGCGAGAAATCTCGTCGCGGTGAGCCCGGGCTGATCCCGGTATCCGTGCGCGAGTTGTGGTCCGCACAGATAGAGTTCGCCGAGGATCCCGTCGGCCACCGGTCGCAGCCGGTGATCGAGGACCAGCGCGGCCATCCCCGGGACCGGTCGGCCGATGGGTACCGGCCGGTCGAGGTGGACGTCGGTGGTGATCGGCGCGGCCGTCGCATACAGCGTCGCCTCGGCGGGACCGTAGGTGTTGAACGCCCGCCGCGCACCGCCCCCTCCCGGTGGTCGACGCGTGATGCGGGCCGCGAGCGCCGGTGACAGTGCCTCGCCGATCGCCGACACGGTCGGCGGCAGTGTGTGCACCGGAATCCGGTTCAGGACGGTCGGGGTGGCCATCAGGTGGGTGATGCGGTGATCGAGCAGCGCGCGGCCGAGGTCGGCGTCGAGTCCGGCGGCCGGGATCAGGGTGTGGCCCAGCGCGGCACACGCCAGCATCTCGAAGTGGGCCATGTCGAACATCGGTGATGCCACCGCGAGCCAGCGCGCCCCGACATCGATCCCGTCACCCGCCCCGAATCGGGCCCGCATGTCGCGCGCGATGGCGGCCGGCCCGGTGTGCGGGACGACGACGCCCTTGGGTTCGCCGGTGCTCCCCGAGGTGAACACGATGTAGGCGGCGTCGGTCGGATGCGGTGCCGGTAGCCGGCCGGCATGGGGTGCGACGTCGGCGAGGTCGTCGAGGGACCGTGACGGAATGCCAGTCCGTACACCATGTTCGGGGCTCGTGGAGAGGATGAGGACCGGAGTGGCCGTCGCGAGCATCCGGTCGATCCGCGCGGTCGGCTGGGCCGGGTCGATCAGCACGATCGTCGCACCGCTGCGCGCCACCGCCCACCAGGCGACGACCTGATCGACGCCGCGGCGCATCAGCACCACCACCCGCGTGCCGGGCCGGGCCCCGAGCGCCGAGAGCCGGCGCGCGAGGTCGGCGGTGCGCGCGTCGAGATCGGCGAAGCTCACCACGGGCTCGCCCAGGAGGCTGCCGTCGACGGCCACGTCGTTTCCGGCGCGGGCGACCGTGGCGGCGATGAGGTCCGGCAGGGTGTCCGTGGGACTTTCGGTGCCGGGCACCTCGGGGGTGCCCGCGGGCAGTGGCAGGTCGTCGATGGTGACGCGCGCAGACCCGGGGGCGGTCAGCGCGTCGGCGAGTGCACCGAGCATCGCGAGCAGTCCGTCGTGGAACGCCGTCACCTCGGCCGGGTCGTAGCGGCGCGGGTTGGCCTCGATCTCCACGATGAAGGTGCCGCTGTCGGTGGATTCGGCGAGCGTTCCGGACGGGAACACGTTGATGGCCAGGTCTTCTGCCGGTCCGGTGGTCACCGAGGAGAATCGGACGGTCGTCTCGCCGAATCGCATCTCACGGTCGAAGAGCATCAGGTTGAGGACCGGTCCGCCTGAGTGATCGCCGTGTTCGGTGACGATGTCCTCGAACCGGTACCGCTGATGACGTAGTGCGCCGAGCATCGCCCGCTCGGTGGTGCGCACGGCGGCATGGATCTCGGTGCGTCGGCCGACGCCGGCGCGTAGCGGCACGAAGTTGATGGTCGGCAGTGGTGTGGCGCGCAGTGCGGCCGTCGTCCGTGCGGCCACGGCGAGGGTCAGCGCCCCGTCGGCGTCGCCGGTGCGGCGGCTCAGATAGCCTGCGGCGGCGGTCGCGATCAGTGTCGGCAGACTGGTGGGCATGGCCGTGATGAGCTCGCGGATCGTGTCCATCGTCGCCATCGGGATCGGTGCCGCCACCGTGTGATTGCGGGAGGCCGGGCCGCCCGAACGGTGCGCGGGCGAGGTCGCGGGGTCGCGGCCGGCGAGGGCCTCACGCCAGTAGTCGGCGTCGCGGGCGCGGCGCGACGAGCTCTGGTAGGCGTGGTCGGCGGCTGATGCGGCGGAGAGGTCGGCGACGGGCACCGGCGGTGCGCTCGGGTCGCGGGAAAGACAACGACGTAACGCGCACACCAGGTTGTCGCGCGTGGCCACCCCATCGGTGGTCAGGTGATGCGCACGGTTGTAGAGCTGATGTCGGTGATCTGACAACCGGAACAGGATGGCCCGTGCCAATCGATCGGCGGTCACATCGACCGCGCGGTGTAAATCGGCGTCGACGATGTCTTGCACAGCCCCATGCGGATCCGGTCGGTCACCGACATCGACGTATTCGACGTGATCATGCAACGACGGATCGTAGATGCACACAGGGCCGCGGGGGCCCTCCTCGAACCGCAGCTGCATGACTCGCGCTCGGCGTCCCTGCTCGGCGAGCTCGGTGAGGAAGTGGTCGCGGTCGAGCGGGCCCTCGATGTCGGTCACCTGCGCCATGTTCAACGGCACCGACGGCATCGCCTGCTGTCGCAACCAGAAGAAGCGTTGCGCCGCGGTCAGTTCGGTGACCTGGATCTTCTCGGTCATGGCGATCCCTGTGCCCTCTGCCCGGTCGCCGCACCGCACGACGGCACCGACACGTGCACGGGCGGGGTGTCGACGAGCGGCTGCACGGGCACCTGTGCGTCGCCGCGGGCCGAGGTGGGTTCGGCCAGTGTCACCTCGAGGACGGAACGCTGGCCGGGTGCCAGTGGTACGCGGGTGCGGACCACCGGATGACCGTGGAGTTCGCTGGTGCCGTAGAGCACCGATTGTCCGTCGAGGGTGACCTTGCGGACCTGCGCGCCGCGGGTCAGCGCGATCTGCACGCCGGCCGCATTGGTGCCCGGTGGCAGGCCGCTGCCGACGGCACCCATCGAGCCGATCACATACTGCGGCAACGAGAGATCGGTGACGGTGTTGGTCAGCGTCACCCGTGCGGTCGCATCGCGCATGTCGGCGGTGCAGTCGCCTGCGGTGTAGCTCAGTTCGCGGCGCAGGTAGTAGTCGAGTTTGTTACCTGCCGCGTTGGTGATGGTCGCGTCCATCAGCGGGGCCGAATCGTCGGGTAACTGATGTGCCAGTGGAGTGGACGCGATGATGTCCTGTTCGTCGGATCTGCTGCTGTAGAGCATGATCCGACGTTCTGCCACGCCGCGGCCGAGTGCTTCGAGGAGCCGGCCGGCATCGGCGTGGGCGCCGAGGACGTCGGCGACGACGGTGCGGGAGATGGTCTGCAGGTAGGCCTTGCGCGCGGTGTTGTCGTCGGCGAAGCGGGTGTAGACCTGCGACAGGGTGAGGGGTACGACGTTGTCGGCGGTGATCTGTTCGCCCGACGGCAACCGCACCGGCCCCGTCACGCGGAGTACGTAGCTCAGGGCGATCGGGTCGAGTGCCGCCGCCCCGTCGAGGGCGGTGCCGGTCTGTGCCTGCCAGTTGGCCATCCAGATCTTCGCGGCGTCGGTGAAGTCGGGGCTCAGGTTGCTGTTGCGGAAGTCGGTGTAGGGCTCGACCGTCGAGTACAGGGTGTCGAACCCGTCACCGAGGTCGATCTGCGGGTTGCTCGGGCGGAACATGTCGATGTTGCGGCCGGTTTCGGCGGCGCGCAAATGTCCGTTCTCGGCGCGGATGATGATGAATCCGCCGACCAGTCCGCCGGTTCCGCGGGACTCCGACGGTGTTTGCAAGGCCACGAAGTAGTTGCGGGGGCCGTCCGCGCCGAGCATGGCCGGGGCCAGTCGCGCCGCGACCGAGGTGCCCTGCGCGGTCCGCGCGGCCGAGTCCAGTTGCGTGGCGAGGTCGGTGCGCGCCTGCGCGACCGGCCCGAGCCAGCTGCCGTCGATACCGCGGGCGCGCTGCGCGAGACGGGTGGCGTTGTCGGCCATCGCGGTGATGCGCGGGGCCGCGCTGCGCATGGCCGCGACGTCGACGCCGTTGTCGGCGGTGCGCAGCGTCGACGGTCCGATCGTGCCGGCCAGTGCGGCGCTCGGGACGAGGACTTCGTCGCTGAATTGGGTGACGGTATCGGTCATCTCACGCACACTCGCCAACGGCCGACCCAGCCACGGCACCGCTGCCGCGGCCCGCCAGAGGGGGTCGTTGGTGGCGGCGTAGGCGTCGGCCGCCGAGGCACGCACGGCCGACGCCTCCCCCGACGACTTCCGCGAATCACCGGACAGCAGTGCCGCTTTCGCGGTCACCGCGTGGTCCTGCGCATCGTGGAGAGCCGACCGCGCCTGTTCGGCGCGGACACCCAGATAGCAGCCCACCGCGACCAGTGCCGCCAGCAGGAGCGCACCGCCGAGCCATACCCGCCGCGACGGACGCAGCCGGGACCGATGGGTGCGTTGATCGGGTGCCCTCATCTCACCGCCGTGCACCCAGGCGGCCGCGGGGCGTCGAGCCCTCGACGGATGCGGTGGAGTTGGGCTTGCCCAGATCGTTGCTGTAGTAGGTGTAGCCGCCCGAGTAGGCGCTGGTGCCGCGTCGGACACCGTTGAGCACGAAGCCCAGCAGAGCGACACCGGCCACCTCGAACTGGCTGGTCACCGCACGCAGATCGGGAGCCAGCGTCTTACCCGAACGTACCACCAGCGCAACGCAATCGACCCACTGCGACATCACGACGGCGTCGGTGACCGGCAGCACCGGCGGTGAGTCGATGATGACGAAGTCGAAGCGCTCGCGTAGTTCGGCGATACCGTCGGCGGCGCGGCGCGAGCCGACGAGTTCGGCCGGATTGGGCGGCACGGACCCGGCGGCGAGGATGCTGAGCCGCTCGGTGCCGCTGGGCTGGACGAACTCCATGATCGACCCCTCGCCGCCGAGGTAGTCGGTGAGGCCGACGTGCGGGTTGATCTCGAGTGCGGTGGCCACCGCCGGACGCCGCAGGTCGGCGTCGACGAGGATCACCGTCTTGCCGGCCTCGGCGAGGCAGCGTGCCAGGTTGACCGCGGTGGTCGTCTTGCCCTCGGCCGCACCACCACTGGTGATCAGGATGGCCCGGACCGGGTCGTCGACGTTGGCGAATGCGAGGTTGGTGCGCACCATGCGGAACGCCTCGGCCAGTGCCGACGCCCCCTTGTTGAAGGGCACCAGGCTGGTGTCGCGCAGGTCCGTCGAGAACGGCAGCGACCCGAAGATCAGGCTCGACCCGATGTCCTCGAGGTCGGCGGTGGAGGTGACGGTGCGGTCGAAGCGGTTCTTGACGAACAGCACCACCAGGCCCGCCACGATGCCGATCAGGAACGCCAGCAACGTGTCCCGGACGGGTTTGGGTGAGACGGCCTGGGTTTTGCTCTCGGCGTGGGTGACCGGGGTGACCTTGGCCAGTGGTTGACCGCCTGCCGCCGGACTCTCCAGGGTCGCCACGTATCCCGACAGGCTGTCGGCGACCGCGTTGGCGATCTGCGCGGCCTTCTCCGACGAGCCGGCGTCGGCACTGATGTTGAGCATCACGGTGTCGGGTTTGGCGGAGGTCTGCAACGCCTCACGCACCTCGTCGCGGGTCATCCCGAGGTTGCCCTGGCTGATGGCCCGGTCGATGACCTCGTCGGAGGAGGCCAGTTCGGCGTAGGAGGCCACGCGCTGTTGGGAGGCGAGCGATCCCTGATAGGCGGTTTGCGCCGAGGCCTCCGATCCGGATGTCACGTACACCGCAGCGGTGGCCCGATAAACCGGGCTCTGCAGCATGGAGTACCCGAAGCCGCACAGGGCGACCACGATCCCGCAGGCCAGGACGATCCACCAGCCACGGCGTACCGCGTCCAGCACGGGAGCGACCCGTCCTGGGTCATTCGTGTCCACCGACACCGACTCGACTCGCATGGTTGCTACCTCTCTGGTTGACGCTCTTCTGGAAGCGACCGACCGCGTCATCGCGGTTGGCTCGCAACGGTTGTGGGGATGGGGGCGATGCGGGCGCACCGGCGGGCACGCGGGAGAACAGAAGCGCGAACAGTGACGCGATCAGTACCCACGACATGGCGATCATCGCGACGAAGGCACCGGTGACCGAGCCCAGCCAGGCGCCGAGGGGGCAGACGATCAGGGCGAGCGCCCCGACCATGGTGCGCACCCGCACCACCGACCAGGTCTGGCGCGCGGCACGCACCAGCACTCCGGGGACGGCTTCCATCGCCGCAGAGAATCGGGCCAGGCCACCGATGAGGATGAACGGTGCGGCGTGCGCCCAGGTGTCGCCGAGCAGCGCACGGCCCAGCGAGTCGGGCAGCATCAGCAGGATCAGCATCGAGGTGCCGATGGTGACGGCGATGGTCGCGGTCATGCCCACGGTGTCGGTGCCGATGTCGGCGCGGGTGAGCCGGCCGCGGGTGACGATGTGCGACAACACCACGCTGCGCAGGTAATTCGTGACGACGTTGGTGAGTCCGTAGATGACGATGACGCTGCGGAAGGCGGCGACGTCGGCGACTCCGGACACCGCGGCGATGACGAACACCAGCGCCCATTGCAGCAGCGCACCCCACACCGACTCGTAGAAGAAGCTACCCAGGTACGGGCGCGCCGTCGTCACCCATCGGCGCAACGGGTGCACCGGTATCCCGCCGCGGATCAGGTGGATGACCAGGGGCACAACGGGTGCGGCGAACATCACCAGGATCGCTTGATCGGCGCTGCCGCCACCGGCGAGGGTTGCGGCGAGCAGCGACAGTTGGGCGATCGCGACGACGACGTCGAGCAGCAGCAGTGAGGCGGTGTCGAGCCGGGAGATGTAGACGAAGCGCAGGGTGTCGTAGCCGAGGATGATCGGCGAGACCACCAGGCACAGGCAGCAGATCTGCACCAACCGGTTGTCGATGACGGCAAATCCGATGCCGCCGAGCACAGCCAGGATCAGCGGAACGATCAACGAGACCCACACGACTGCGCGGCGGAGGTCGCCGGCATCGATGTCGTTGTCGCCGTCGCCGTTGTGCCCGTTGCCGTTGCCACCGCCGCTCTTGTCGCCACCGTTCTTGTCACCACAGAGGACGACGAGCGGTTCGCCGGTGACTGAACGCGCCATCGCCGTGAGCGCCTGGTAGAACACCATGGCTCCGGCGAACAAGCCGAGTTCGGCGGTGTCGAGGTAGCGGGCGGCGATCACCAGGAACAAGAAGCTGGCCATGCTGACCACGGCCTGGTCACCGGCACCGAAAACCATCGCCCGGGCCCGTGGGCCGGGCCGGGACAGCTTCTGCCGCAGCGACTTACCCGGACGCATGGATCTCCCGGCGTTTCGGCCCGGGCAGCAGGACGGCGATCACCAACAGCGCCAACAGGATCGGGATGAACCGGCCCTGGGACCAGTAGATGATCCGGGACACCTCGAGCAGACCCATGATGGTCAGCGAGTAGGCCAGCAGCGACACGAGGCTGCCCTGGGTGGCGCGGTAGAACAGGTAACCGACGGCGAGGCCGAGGAGAAACCAGTACAGCATCGAGAGCGGTGTGCCGAGGTCGGCGTCGGTGATCAGGAAGGTGCCCTGGTTGTTGAACTCGGGGTTGGCGCTGTTCTCCAGCATCATCTTCCACCACTGTTGGGGGTCGAGTCCGGCGATCTCGGGTCGTCCGGCGATCATCGACATCCCCGGCCCGTCCCACACTGCGGCAAACGAGTAGTACGGGTCGTGTGGTTTGCCGGCGACGGCCGCGTGGTACATGGCGCTGTTGTTGGCGGTGGTGACGTAGTAGCCGGCCAGTCGGGTGGAGATGTATTCGGTGAAGCTCGTCGTCACGATGTTGCGGTAGTACAGCCAGCTGCGGGAGTATTCGAACACCGCGAACAGACCCCAGATGGCCGGGATCGCGAAGAACGGTGCGGTCTTTCGCATCACGCGTTCGATGGGTCCGCCCCGCGCGATCTGTGCGCCCGGCGCCGTGCCCGCGCGCATCGGTTGCACCGCGAAATACAGGAAGATCAGCGGCAGGCCGACCTCGATGATCGCGAGGCGTTCGCCGTAGAAGAACGAGCGGTAGACGGCCAGGGCGACGAGGACCACCATCTGCCAGGTGTAGGCGCGCACACCCATGCGGCGCAGCATCATCATCACCCCGGCGGCGACTGGCCCGAGTTGGGTGAAGGTGGTGATCCCGGCGACCGGCGGGTTCATCTTCTTCAGCGCGCTGATCGCGCCCTCCTGCAGGGTGATCACGTTGACGAAGTCGGTGACGGTGGTCCCGCGCAGGAACGACATGGCGATCCAGATGCCGTATCCGAAGAGCGCCAACACGAATGCGCCGACGGCGATCGCCCGCAGCCGCGCCACGGCCGAGGCACTGACCCGCACGATCGTCACCCCGGGCCGCACCCGCAGCGTGAACACCGCCAGACCCACCAGCAGGCTCAGGCCCGACAGGAAGCCGGTCATCCCGATGGTGGCGTCGATGTAGCGCGGGGTCTTCCACAGGGTGAATGCGCTCGTCGGGATCAACGCAGCCGAGATGGGCAGCAGCGCAACGAAGATCGCGGCGATCCACAGCGGGTGGAACCACCACGGGATCATCAGGCGGAAGCCGTGTTCGCCCGGCGCCAACCCGGCCGGCGCGCTGCGCGACTGCTCCGCCCGGCCGGGTGGGCCGGCCTGCGGTGCGGCGAGGTCGGGTGCCGTCATCCCGGATGCCCCGCCAGTGCGTGGAGTTCGGGAGTCAGGCCGACGCTGGTGCGCAACCGGTCCCGCAGTTCGCGCCACCGGGCGCGGTGGGCGTCGGCGCGCTGGGCGAGCAGTCGGTCGTAGGTCGCGCGTTCGGCGGGATCGTCGAGGAGTCGGGCGACCTGTTGTTCCACCACGGCCGGGGTGAAGCTGCGGAAGTGGTGGACGTAGGCGTCGAGCCCGAGGTCGGCGAAGGCTCCGAAACCCTTGCGTTCGTAGGCGAGGTGGATGACGTAGTGGCCGGCTTCGAGGGCCATCAACGCGGCGTGCAGGCGCATCGCCACCACCACGCGTGGTTCGGCGCGCGGGTCGAGGAGTTCACGCGGGGTGAGGATCTCGGCCGGGCCAAGTGATTCCATGACGGTGGTGTCGTTGTTACCGGCGACCGCGCTCTGCACGTAGCCGTCGAATTTGCCGAGCATCCCGGCGAGTTCGGTGACCGGACGCGGCAGCGTGCCGCGTACCGAGCGGACCGAGAGCACCACCCGCGGCATGGTCGTGCGGCCCGGGGCCGCGGCGTCGTCGGTGCCGCGGTCGGCGACCGAGCCGCTGATGATCGCGACGTCGGGGATGCGTGCGATGTTGGGGGCGGTGCCGAGTTCCTCGATGCTGCGGTCGTCGCGCAGGCATACGGCGTCGAGTGATCCGATCATGGTGCGTACCAGGCGTCGTGCGGCGCCGCGGCTGGGTCCGATGCTCTGGGGGAGGTACACCGTCGGGGTGTGGGTGCGGCCGGCGGCCAGCAGTTGTGGTCCGTGCACGATGGCGGTCTTGGCGGATTCGACGCCCGACCCGAATCGCAGGTACCCGCCGCCGACCCCGACGACGAGGTCGTAGGCGTCGAGGTTGCGCAGTACCTGCAGGTAGCGGCGCGCCTCGCCCAGTGATCCCGGTTTGCTCGACACGCACCGAAGGCCCAGGTACTGAAAGGATTCCGGGTATGCAGCGACGAGGGCGATGTCGGTGTCGGGGCCGAGTGCCTCGGTGATCAGGTCCACGGCCCGGTCGACGAGCATGCCGTCGCCGAGGTTGTCGGAGCTGTAGCAGTGCAGCAGAGCGACTTTCATGTCAGTAACTCCTCGTAGACAGCCAGGTGCGCCTCGGCGCTGCGCTGCCAGTTGAACTGTCGGGCCCAGTCACGTCCGGCGTCGGCGAGCCTCGTGCGGGTGTCGCCGTCGGCGACTGCGGCCAATGCGTCGGAGATGCCCGCGGCGATGGCCGACTCGTCGATCTCGGCGAGTTCGAAGGCGGGACCGGCCACCTCGGCGAGCGCGCCGCGTCGCGAACACAGCACCGGGCAGCCGTGCGCCAGCGCCTCGAGGACCGGTAGCCCGAAACCCTCGTAGCGGCTGGGGAACACGAACAGCCGGCAGTGACGCATCAGGTGTTCGCGTTCGGAGTCGCTGACGAATCCGAGGTGGACGACCCGGGGTGAGTTGGCGATCTCGGCCATGATCGCGTCGGCGGCCCAGGCCGGTTTACCCGCGATCACCAACGTCACCCCGGCGGGGACGTCATCCATGGCGCGGATGAGCGCGGCAATGTTCTTGCGGGGCTCCAGGTTTCCCAGATACAGGATGTAGTCGTCGAGGTCGCGGACGGTTGTGCGGACCGGTGGGTCGGTGTCCGGGCTGTCTGCGCTGTTGGGCCCGCTTCCGGTGTGCTCGATACCCGTGTGCTCGATACCCGTGTGTTCGATGCCGTGGTAGATGACGTCGATGCGGTTCGGGTCGACGTCGAAGACTTCCGCGACGTCGATGGCACTGGCCTGCGAGACGGTGATGACGCGGTCGCAGGAGTCGATGGCACGCGCGACCCGGGTACGCCAGATCCGTTCGGCCATCGGGGTGCGGCCGGTGTCGATCCATCTGCTCGCCACGCCGTGGACGGTGACCACCGACGGCACGCGGGTGCGCACCAGCGGGCCGGTGTCGGCGACGTAGTGGACGAGATCGAGCTCGGCGGAATGGATTCCGGCTGCGGTCTCGCGCACGGTGTTGGCCAGGGGGTGGCCGAGTCCGCCGAATCCGTCGACGGTGTGGCCGCGGTCGCGGAGTTGCCCGGCCAGCGACCGCGCGTAGGTCGTGTTGCCGCCGACGTGGCGGTCGAGGATGCGCCTCGGCATACCCACCCGCACCGCTAGGCTCCCTCGGCGAGGCAGGCGTCGTAGCAGTCGACGAACGCCTGACGCTGCTTGGTCTTGTTCATCGTCGAGAGCACGCGCACGGTGCGGTCGACGACCTCGTCGTGGTAGTCGTCGTCGGCGACGATGTGGTGGATCTGATCGGCCACCTCGGTGACCGTCGATTCGCAGACCAGTGGGGTGCCGTCGAAGCAGGGGATGTCGCGGACCACGGTGGGGATGCGGTAGCTCGCGGCGTCGAGGACCGACAGCGGAAACCCTTCGTACAGTGCGCTGTGCACGTAGACGTCGATCGATCGGAGCAGCGCGTCGAGTTCGTCGTCGCCGACCCAGCCGGTCACCGTCACCCCGTTGTGTTCGAGCAGTCGCCTGGCGTCGGGGTCGCCGTCTCCGATCCAGATGAGCTCGGCGTCCTCGTGTTTGCGCTGTAGTGCCTTGGCGAGCTGGGCGAAGAACCGCGGGTCCTTCTGCGGGCAGATCCGGCCGATCATCGCGACCCGGGCCCGCTCATGCCACGGCTGTGTCGCGGTGCGCAGCGGGTCGGCGGGTTCGCGGTGCGCCGCGTTGGGTACACGCACCACCTGGGCGCGGCCGAGGCGGACGCCGATCATGCTGCGCGCCACCGACTCCTCCTCGGGAGTCAGCACCACCATGGTGTGTTTGCGCAGGCTCAGCAGTTGCTCAGCGGCGCGGAACACGCCTTGTTTCCAGCCGGCGCGTTGCGGGTCCTGCAGCACGAAGCAGTGTGGCTGGTAGATCGTGTGCACCGGCAGGGCTGCGGCGCGACAGAAGAATCCGGCCCAGCTGGAGTGCGCATGCACCAGATCGGGTTGCAGTTGATGGGCCCGGGTGCGCAGGTCGCCGATGGCGCGCAACGGGTCTCGGGAGAGTTCGGTGACCGACGCGAACTCGGCGGCGCCGGAGCCGACCGATCCGCCCGCGGCCAGCAGATGATGCTCGTATTGCGGGGTCAGCGAGACGATCTTCTCCACGGCCCGGCTGATGCCGCCGTCATAGACGTTGGTGGTGTGCAGGATTCGAGGCGTGTGGGTGGGGTACGACATCGGGTTCTCGTTTCTCGAAGCGTCGGTCTGGATGTCGGTGATGTGTCTGGCGGTGGTGTGTCTTCTGGGGGTGGGAATGGACCGGACGGCGTCGGCGGGTACTCGCGGGGGTGGGGTTACTCAGCACCCGACGGCGCCGTCCGGGGTCTTGGGGCGTCCAGGTTGGGGGGTGATCAGTAGGCGCCGGTCTTGTCGAAGACCGCCCGGACGGTGCGCCACAGGATCAGCACGTCTTGCATGATCGACCAGTTCTCGACGTAGGAGAGGTCGAGGCGGATCGAGTCCTCCCAGGACAGATCGGAGCGCCCCGACACCTGCCAGAGCCCGGTCATCCCGGGTTTGACCAGCATGCGTCGTGCGATCCGCCCGTCGTACTGCTCGACCTCGTCGGGCAGCGGTGGGCGCGGGCCGACCAGGCTCATCGTGCCGCCGACGACGTTGAACAGCTGGGGCAGTTCGTCGAGGCTGTAGCGACGGATGATCTTGCCGACCCTGGTGATTCGCGGGTCGTCACGCATCTTGAACAGGACGCCGTTGCCTTCGCTGCGGGCGCGGAGATCGGCTTTGACGCGGTCGGCGTCGACCACCATCGACCGGAACTTCCACATCTGGAACGGCGCATTGTTCACCCCGATGCGGGTGGCCCGGTAGAAGATCGGGGCGCCGGTGTCGAGGACGATCGCCAGCGCAACCAGGCACATCGCCGGCGCCAGGGCCAGGATCAATACCGCAGCACCCACCCTGTCGACGAGCGCCTTGCGGAATCGGTTGGCGCCTTCGTAGCGGGGTTTGTCGATATGCAGCAATGGAAGTCCGGCAACCGGGCGCACCGTGAGTCGGGGGCCTGCGACGTCGGCGACGCCGGGGGCGACGAGCATGTCGACGTCGACGCGCTCCAGACCCCAGGACAGTTCCTGCATGGCGTCGGGGCCGAGGACCTCGGCCGAGCTGACCGCCACCACCGATGCGTCGGCGGAGTCGACGGCCGCCAACACGTCGTCGAGGTCACCGTGGACCGGGATCGCATGCTCCCCCACCTCGATGTGTGGGGGCAGCGGCGCGACGGTGCGCGGGAGGCACACCCCCACGACGTCGTACCCGAGCTGGGGTGTGTGGGTGAGCCGGTGCACGAGCGATGTCGCGGTGTCGCGGCTGCCGACGACCAGGAGCTTCTCCATGTTCAGCCGGTTGCGGCGTTGACGAGACAGGTTGCGGCGCCACAGATATCGCGACACGAGCAAGGCGACGGTGCCCAGCGGCAGCGCCAGCAGCAGGAAGCCGCGGGCGATCTGCAGCCGGAAGATCTGGTCGACGATCGCCAGTGCGCCGAAGACGGCGAAGCAGGCCGTGGCCACGCGGCTGTATTCCTGCGGGCCGGACCCGACGACGCGACGATCCAGCGCGTGGTTGGCACGTAAAGCTATGAGCCACAAAATGATCAAGATGAGGGCCACGCTGGTGGCCGGGATCTCGACCTGTCCGCGCTGGCCGAACGGGTTGCCGGTACCGAACCGGAGAAGGTGCGCGACGGCGACCGCGGCGATCACGATGACCGCGTCGGAGATGGCCAGCCGGGCCAGGTACTTCTTGCTCCATTGGGGGCGACTACGACGTGCGCCGATGTCGGGATTGCTGTCTTGTGTTGCGTCTGAACTCCACACGTTCAGCGCCGATGCTTGCCCTGACGGACTCACCACACCTCCCACGATCAGATCTCGGTGGGGCGATGTCGGCCGAACGGTCGCGTCACCGCCACCGCCGGCCTCCTCGCGGCCCGGCCTCTTCGCCGAGCCAGCCCGCACGTTGCTTGCGCGGGCCCATGACCGCCCCGAACCACTCTTCGGCCATGTTCACGTGAATCAATCAATGCGGGACAGTTGACAAGCTCCCATTGATCTTTAGCACGGGTCAACATTAACCCCCGTTTACCCGGACCACAACGCCGTATTGGAATTCTTTTGTGACTTCTCCACCGTTTGACAGCCACACGGAACGCGATTAACGGAGATTCTTCGCTTTGCTCAACAAATGCCCGCTCGCCGATCGGCAGCAGGGCCATGACCAGCGCTCCCAGGCTGGACATTCTGTCTGGTCACAGCGTTGCGGACCAGAGTCCAGATTGCTTGATCCCAGCGAGTGTGACGGTCTTCACAGTGCTTTCATGTATGCCGTTTCTTGTATTTCCAGTATGTAAACCAGCAGCTGAGACGAGGTTTCGGTGTCATTTCACCCAGATCCCGAATGCCGGCTTTGCGAGATTGAATTCTCGATTCTTGTGAATCCGCCGTTCCGCGATTCCAGGCGACGCAAAGAATGCCGAGGAATCCCGCGCATGAATGGCCAGGACACATCAAAGAATGTCGCCAAGAATGCATTCCTGCTGAGCTCGTCCGATCATCGAGCCGCTTCCCTCTGCCCCATGGACCGCCAGAGCGTGGCCCTCCTCCCGCTGGTCGAAAAGCGCCGCCCTTCGACGCCGCCGAGCGCGCTCCCCTTTTCCCGCTGGTCGAGGAGCGCCACCCTTCGATGCCACCGAGCGCGATCCCCCTCCGATGGTCGAGGAGCGCCGAGCGAGCGCAGCGAGCACGACGCGTCTCGAGACCACCGCACGCCAACACCCGGAACCACCCGACTACGAATACAACTTCCACCACAGCGAACCACCGACCCCGAAAAACAGGGTTTTCGAGCCGATTCCGTGGAAGTTATATTCACACCGGGCCGGCACCCAGCACCGGGTCACCGCGTCTCGAGGCTCCTCGCCTAGCGGCTCGTCACACCTCGACGACCGAGGAAAGGGCCGGCCCCCTGATGATCAGGTCGAGGAGCACCGGTCTCTTGATGCCTGCCGAGCGCGCCCCCCTCCCGATGGTCGAGGAGCGCCGAGCGAGCGCAGCGAGCACGACGCGTCTCGAGACCA